>JBGPHQ010000080.1:0-4494 GCA_041484505.1 Patescibacteria group bacterium | reverse complement strand
TTCACACCTTTAGGTCAAATTAAGACGTGCTGAATCAACGCGCAGGCAGTAATAACCTGTTGACCTTGTGCTAATTTTTCGCTGTCATGTGAAGCGGTGGGGGTTATTGTTGGTATAGCCGCTCATCTGCGCTTGGTGCCCCCCAGAGGAATCGAACCTCTATCGCGAGATCCGGAATCTCGTGTCCTATCCGTTGAACGAGGGAGGCATCAATCATCAACGAGCGAGAGCACTTTACCAGAGGTTTGACTATTCATCAACCCCGCCCCGGAGGCGTTTGGCTAGGCGGTAGGTTTGATACCAGGCGGGTTGAAGAATGGCGTTCAGGGCGGCGGGAAACACGACTTGGCGGCCGCCGAAGCCGCGTTTAAACCGCGTGATGCCGGCCCATTTGTGGTTTGGAATATCGTCCGGCGCGATGCCCCACAGGTCATAATCCTTCACGCCGCGAGTGTGGGCTTGCTTGATAGTGTCCCACTGTAACAGGTGCGGCGCCATGGCTTCCTTGGCTGAATCATCGGAACCGCCGTGCAGGTAGGTGGCGGTTTGACCGTGCCAGACGATGAGGTGGGCGGCCCGGACCGCGCCGTCATATTCGCCGAGCACCAAGTCCGACATTTTGGCCTGGCCGAGGGTGGAAAATAGTTGGTGGTAGTAGCGATCCGGGTGGAGACGGATGCCTTGCCGCTCAGCGGTGCGATGCATCAGGGTTAGGAAAATATCAAAATCAGCGGCGGCGGTGCTCCAGCGAACGCGGACGCCCTTCTTTTCGGCCAGTCGGATATTGTATCGCGTTTTCGGGTGCATCATATTCAACAGATCGTCCGGCGATTGCCCCACATCGAGAATTAAAGTCTGTTGCGGTTGAAGCGTCGTGCCGGCGCCGTAACCGTCGGCCAGCTGACTAAGGTCAGCGGAAAAATGGCACAGTCCGGGATCAACTTTAACGTACATCGCGCCTTGTTTTTTACCTAGTTCACGAATAGCGGAAAATAATTGTTTTAAGGCCGCGGGCGTGTCAGCCACCGGCCCGCGTGGGCAGTAGAGATAGCTCTGGCCCATCATTAATTCACGGCCGATCACCAGCGCCGCGCCGACCAGTCGGTCCTGGTCGTATGCCCCCAGTCGCCACCTGGTCCGGCCGATGGAGCGCTGAAACTCGCCCCAGGCCCAGGATTGAAGGAACGGCTGGAGCGGTTGGCGGTTGATTAGTTCGGCTAACGCCCCGCGATCGTCAAGCGGACGAACGGAGAGCATACTATTGTCCAATTTGTTTCAGGGCTTGTTTGACTCGTTGGGCCACCGGCAGATCGGCCGAGGTGACCGTCGCCGCGGCGCGCGCTTCCTTGGCGGTGTAACCGAGATTAACCAGGGCATCAATCACGGTGCCCATGGCGCTGTCGCCGGATGATTCATCCCGGTTCAGTTTGCCCTTCAGATCGACAATTATCCGTTCCGCCGTCTTGGTGCCGACGCCGGAAACTTTGGTTAACAAACCAGCCTGGCCGCGTTCAATCGCCGTGGCGATGTCTTCGACGGCGGCGGCGGAAAGCACGCCCAGGGCTACCCGCGGCCCGACGCCGGACACGGTTAAAAGTTTTTCGAACAGCCGTTGTTCTTCCGCCCGAACAAAGCCGTAGAGTTCCAAAGCGTCTTCGCGGACATGCAGGTGAGTAGTGACGCTGATCTCACTGCCCAGCGGAAATTGTTCCAGCGTTCGCGGCAAAACAAAAACACGGAAACCGACATCGTGAACGTCGATCACCAGCGAGCGCTCGTCGCGGGCGGTCACTTGGCCACGAAGTGAGGCCCACATACTACGTGCTCCCTAACCGTAAGCCGACTCTTAACGTCCGTGGGTAAAGCAGATAGTTTTGAAGCAGTTGGAATTTCTTAGTTAATCCATTATAGCGGTAAACCCGCAAACTGGGGTCGCTATTTTTATACGGCCCGGCTAAAATTTCATCGCGGCCGTCAGCGTTGACGTCAAGCGCCGATAAACTGAAACCGCCGCGATAGGCTTTCGAGACGAGCACCAAGTCAGCTTGCTGGACTCCGCGGATATCGAAGACTTTCAGATGGGAATAATATCCGGGACCAGCGGTAGTTAGAATCGAAGCGCGGCCGGTGCCAAACACATCACCGACAGCGACGGTGATGCCGGTGGCGTATTGGATTGGGTAAGGCGTAAAGCGGCGAACTACCTGGAGCGTGTTTTTAGAATTTAACTTAAGAATCGACACCGATCGCGCGTTGGCGCGCGAGGCGACCACGATTTCGGCCCGGCCGTCCAGGTCCAGATCACCGGCGGCCAGGGTAAATCCTTGCCGGGCGGTCCGGTCGTAAGCGAAAACCTGAGCTAGCTGTTTAAATTTTCTGGTGGGCGCATCAAATTTCCAAACCCGCACCTGGGCCGCCGATTTGGCCGGCACGGTCAGAATTTCGTCGATCCCGTCGCCGTTGACGTCGCCGGTTGCGACCGCCACTCCGGTCTGGCGCTCGGTCGGATAAGGATTGAAGCTGGTGATTAGCTGGCCGTTGATGTTATAAACTTTAACTAACGGATCAGTCCCGACGCCGGTCCCCACTACGACATCGGCTTGGCTGTCGCCGGTCACGTCGCCGGCTGAAACATTTACCCCATGCCCGTCTTTCTGATCGAAGACGGTCAATTGCTTGGAGGTAGTTTTTTTCAATGGGTCAATGATCCGCACTAGCGGTTGGTTACCCGGCGCCAGTCCGGCGACAATAATACTTTTTACGACGTGAACTGGTTCCCCGCCCTGGCCGGGGGTAGTGGTGGTCGGGACCGTGCATGTTTGGTGGTCAATCGGCGCGTCGAGTCCCGCCGGACAGCCATTAGTCACGCCGCAAGTCCTGGTTTGCGTGCCGTTAGCACAAGCCGTCCAGTCGGTCGAACAAGCGTAGGTCGGCACACAGGCCTGAGCCAAGGCGGCCGTAGTTTTAGTCGCCACATTTGACATGGCCGAGGCGTTGCCGGCCTCATCGCTGGTTTGTAAAGCGAAAAAGTACGTGGTGGCTGGTTGTAAATTAGTTACGGTGGTCGACTCGGTCGACCCGGCCGGAGCCGGAATCTGGAGACCGGTGACGGACGTAGCCGAAATGAAGTTAGACTCGGTAATCGGGCTGGTGGCGTAGCGTAAGTTGTAGCTGGTTGCTTGTCCGACCGTGCCGTCGTCGCCCGGCGCGGTCCAGGCTAAAGTCACGGCCGTGGCGGTCGAGGGAGCGGACTGGGTGGTAACTTCGTTTGGAACGAAGAGAAAACTGGCGCCGGGGCTAACAAACAGGGCCGTCCCCAGCGCCAACGACAATAAACTCAAGGAAATAGCAATCAGCCCGATTGATACCCGATGGACGGTGCTAGTCTGCTGGATAGTGGTGGTAACAGGGCGAAGCGGAGGCATAATGAATCGTGAAGATAGCATACTGAAAAACCGGGGAAATGTGAAGCTCCGCCGGTCACCTCGAAATGGGGGCCTGTAATGTCGGGCCACGCCGACCGGTGCTGAGATTAGCCGGACATGGTAGTCTAAGCACAATATGGCTCCCCCGCTTTTCCAACTCGTCGCCCCGTTTCAACCGGCCGGCGACCAAGCCCAGGCTATCGCAAAATTGGTGGCCGGGATCAAAGCCGGTCAATCCGGTCAGACCCTACTTGGCGTGACTGGCTCCGGCAAGACATTCACCATGGCCAACGTCATGGCGGAGCTCAACCGACCGGCACTCGTTATTTCGCATAACAAAACTTTGGCGGCGCAACTGGCCAGCGAATTCAAGGAATTTTTTCCGCGCCACGCCGTCGACTACTTTGTTTCTTATTACGATTACTATCAACCAGAAGCCTACGTCCCGCAAAAAGATTTATATATCGAGAAAGAATCGCAGATCAACGAAGAAATTGATCGGCTCAGAAACGCCGCAACCCGCGACTTGCTAACGCGGCGCGACGTTATCATTGTTGCGTCGGTGTCATGCATCTACGGAATTGGCAATCCGACCCGGTACCAAGCGGCGGCGATTACGGTGGCCCGCGGCCAAAGTCTGCCCCGTCAGCAATTTCTGCGGCAACTTAACTTGGCGCTTTACCAACGCAACGACTACGATTTCGTCCGCGGCACCTACCGCGTCCGCGGCAATATTATCGATATTGCGCCGGCTTATACGGCGGATTTGTTGCGACTTGAATTTGATGACCAAGTGCTGACTAACATCAGCACCGTTGACAGCTTGACCGGCCGCCAGCTGGAAAAATTGCCGCAGGCCGTGATTTTCCCCGGCCGACAATTTGTCACGGAGGCCGACCAACTGCCGGCCATCGCCACGGCGATCCGCGCCGAGTTGAAAACCCGCGTCGCCGAGTTTGAAAAAACGCACAAACTGCTGGAGGCTGAACGGATCGCCCAGCGCACTAATTTCGACCTGGAAATGCTTCTCGCCACCGGCGTCACCAGCGGCATCGAAAATTATTCTCGT
>JBGPHQ010000079.1:0-4544 GCA_041484505.1 Patescibacteria group bacterium | reverse complement strand
GTCGCTTTGGCCGGCGGCGCGCAAGGCCTCAGGTATATTCGTCAGCTATTGTCCCAAGCCAAACAATTTCCGTCGATCAAAACAATAGCGCTTGAATTCGATCCGGCTCAGCTCAAGTCAATCCGCGCGCTGATAAAACAATGGTCGCCCGAAGTGAGGGTCACGATCATCAGCGACGGACGGAAAATTCGCGGTCTGGTCGCCCAGCGGTAATACAAAACACCCCGGCCACTTTATCCAACCAGTTTTTGTCTGGCTAGAAAATCAGCGGCGGGGATGTTTTTTTGCTACTTAGTATGTCACCTTCGCGTCCGTCGGCACCGTTTCGATCCAGATTTGGCCGGGGTTAAGAGCCAGGGCGTTGCCACTCGCATCAAGCCACTGGGTCCGGGCTGCATCGCTGTCCTTTTTCCAGGTGCCGGAGGTCACGGTGCCGTCTCGGAATAGCAATAGTTTTCCTGAACCGATCGTCTGAATATCGAGGCGCTGTTTATCGTTAGCGATTAACCCGATTTTCTCAAACTGCACCATGATATTTTTAGCCACCAACTGCACGCCGTCGCGCGTCAGGTGCGGCTGGTCGGCGACGAAGCGCAAATAACTATTTTGGACCCGGTCGTATTTGTAGGTCACCTTGTAGCTGAATGAGGAGAAATCGATGACCAGATCATTGACCGTCGCCGGGCGGTTGTCGAAGGGCGGTTCGCCTTTGAATAACCAGCTGGTGTAAGTCGGCACCGCGTCGCGGGCCGGACTGTTGCGCAAGCCGCTGTATAATTTATCCGGGTCAGTATAGAGATTGTGCGGCGCCGGACGAGTATTGTCGCGCACGAAGTTACCGCCGTGGGTAAATTGGTTAAAGTCATAGACATTAGTCTGACTCGACTTCAGCGTCGCCAACGCTTGCGGACTGCCGCCAGCGTGGACAAACAACGGCTTGTATTCCGCCGCCCAGGAGATGAAGTATGGGCGAGCCGAACGCACCGGTCCGATTTGGTCGACCGCCTGGCCGACCGGCCACAGCGCCAAAAACCTAGTAATACCGCCTTCGGCCAGGGTTTCGTAAATCACGCTAGCCTTATCTAACCCTGATGGCGGACGCGAATCAACCATGTTTTCAATCACCACCGCATAAATATTAGTAAAGGCCCGATCGGCTTGAACCGGCACGCCATCCAATACCCGCGGCACTAACTTTTCCGTCGAGGTGTTGGTCACGACGGTATTAGTCGGGGCCGGAGAAGAGCCGAACAGCTTCCAGCCCAAAACCCCGGCGACCACTAGTATGACCAAGCCCGCCGCCGCGTACCAGATCCAGATCGGCAGACGTCGCCGACCGCTGGCTGAAGTTGGTTTGACTACGGTCGGTTTCGGCAACTCGGTGTTGGAAGTCCTAAGCGTTGGGGATTTTTCCGGTTGGCGATCAATCGGATCGTCGGCCCGCGCCGATTCGTGGCTGGGCAAAGCGGTTGGTTTTTTGGCCATAGTGGTCGTCGATTATTTAGTTGGTTTGGCGGGAGTTTCTTTAGCGGTCGGTTCGGCCGCGGCCACCGATTCGGCCGCTATTTCTTCCTCAGTCTTTTCCTTCTTTTCAACTTCAACGGCTTCGATATTTTCCTCGACCTTCTCGCTCAAGGAAGCCAGTTCCGCTTCACTGCGCGGCGGGGTGACGCTGGCCACGACTTCGTCGGCTTTAACCAAAATTGTCAGCCCGGCCGGCACCGGCACATCACTGACATGGATGCGGTCGGTAAAAGTTTTTAAAACACTAATATCAACGTCGATCGACGGCACCAGATCGGCCGGCAAACAACTGATTTTAAATTTGTCCAGCGAACGAATGAGGATGCCGCTTTGTTCTTTGACGGCCGGCGATTCGCCGATAAAGTTCAGGGTTACTTCCGCCTCGAGTTTTTCCGTCATCTTGACCTGGTACAAATCAACGTGAATGACGCGGCTCGTTAAGGGGTGGCGTTGGATAGCGTGAATCAGCACTTTCACCGGCGCCACCTGGCCGATCTTCAGATCAACCAGGCTGGTCGATCCGGCTTGTTTAAAAATTGCCTCAAAAGCTCCGGCCTCCAAGGTCAGTGGGCGGCTGGGCAGATTATGACCGTACACTACGGCCGGAATTCCGCGCTGGCGTCGCAGACGGTCAACAGTTTTGCCCAGCTCAGTGCGTGGCTGGGCGGTGAGAGTCAAGTTCATAGGTTACGAATTCGCTGGCTCGATCCGGAGCGTCGGTTCAACAGACGGTCGGTGCTCCAACCATTCAAACAGGTCGATCACTTGGTCAATTGTCACCGGCGCCTCGGCCGAGGACTGTAATAGCTCCTGACGCGACAGGTCGGTTACCGTCCCCACCGAGTGGATGCCGCTGGCCCCGGTGGTGACCATGGCGATGACCGCACTGCCACATTGTCGGCATTGGAGATAGACCAAATGCGCGTCGTCCCGCTCAGCCACAATCCGGGTTTGTAACGGATGGAAAGTGGCTTGGCACATCGGACAAGTCGCGAGAATCTGCAGATCGCCGCGGCCGATGTTAAATGGTGACGGAGTTGATTCTGACATACGCCAAGGGTGATAGCGGGAGTATAACCATAAACGTCCGCGCCGTCAAGTCCAATTAACTTAGAGCGGCCGAATTCTCTGTCGGACGGCGATGCTTTGGGCGATGCCGACAGCGATAAAGCTGGACAGGAGCGAACTGCCGCCGTAACTAACGAATGGCAGAGGGACGCCGGTGACCGGAAATACGCCCAGATTCATCCCGATATTGATGGCCGCTTGAATAAAAAACAATTGGGCGATGGCCAGAGATAATATCGCGCTAAACTGGTCGCGGCTTCGTCGACTAAAAACGTAACAGCGCCAGAGCAGTAAGCCAAACAACAGGAGGATGGCGCTCGCCCCGACAAACCCCAGTTCCTCGCTGATCGAGGCGAAGATAAAGTCGGTCTGCCGTTCCGGCAAAAAACTCAGTTGCGATTGCGGTCCGAGTCCCAGGCCGCGCCCAAACAGCTGGCCGGAGCCAATGGCGGTGATGGCTTGCTGGACATTGTAACCTGAACCTAAGCGAGCCCGACCGGGATTGATGAAATTCCGAATTCGATCTTTTTGATACGGCCGGAGCACTAAAAACCAGCTGGCCACGATTACTAGAATAGTCCCGAGCGCCAACAACGCCACTCGCCGCCGCGGCACGGGCAGGGCAATCAGCAACCCGAACCAGATCCCGAACAGGAGCATGGCCGAGCCGAGATCCGGTTGCAACATCACTAGCGCGATCGGCGCTGCCACTACTCCCCCGCTGATCAGCACCACCCGCCAGGTTCGTAAGGCGTCGACATGGTCGGCCATATATTTAGCCAGCACGATACAAACAATAATTTTAACGAACTCGACCGGTTGGAGCTGGAAACCAGCAATTTCAAACCAGCCGGTTGTGCCGTGCACTGTTCGCCCGAACAACCGCACGGCGATCAACGACACCAGCCCGACCCCGTATAGCACCCAGTGAATCCCGCCCAAATAGCGATAGTCCAGACGGACAAAAAAAATGATCGCCACCAGCCCCAGCGCCGCGTAGACCGCCTGGTGGATAAAGATTGTATAATTCGGCTGGCCGGCATTAAGCGAGATGCTGAACAGCGCCCCCAGTCCGAACAAGGTCAGGATGATGGTGACCGTCAGTAACCCCAGATCCAGACCGCGGCCCAGTTGCCGAAAACGGATAGTGGCCATCGTCAGCGGTAGGTGTTGCCGGCGTCGAAGCGGTTGACCTGCGGTTCAATCCGCACGGTGGTGACATCCGGCACCGGATAGGCAACCGTTAATACCACCGGTCGCATCACTGACGTCGGCCAACGGTCTATGCCCACCTGACCGGCGCCGACAATCCGCTCGCCGCTGAGGAGCACGATCGGCACATCAACGTGGTAAAAATTATAAACAGAGTTATTGGTCACTTCGGCCTGGACGCTCAATGAGGCCTGCGTCTGGCCGTTAATCACGACGGTTGAAGGAGTCGTCACGATATTCTTGACGCTGAACACGGCCGCCGACATCCCGGCCGCCGCGGCCCGCGCCCACGACACGTCATCGATGACCAATTCGGCCGCCGCCGTGCTTGAATTTTTTACCGGGGCGTTGAGTTGAATGACGGGTCGGTGGTCGGCTTGGTTGATAAATACGTTCAGGGGCGATAAGGCCTGTCCGTCAATCACAAAATGGGCCTTCACCGTTTGCCCCGCCCAGGCCTGATTTGGATTGGTCAGTTCGACGACCGCGTCGATATGTGTTCCGTCCCGCCCGATAACTTGCGTCGCGCCGACGGTTAACGCCTGCGGTTTAAAAACCGTCGTCCGATACCCCCCCAGGCCGTTTGCGACGGACAAAATACCGGCGTTAATTTTATTATCCTGGCTGAAGAAAATCGTAAAAAAAGCGATGGCCCACAGCAAACAAAAAGCGATGATGGCCATAAAACTGATGGCCCACCACGTCCGGAGGGTCTGCTTGTGGCTGACAATCCAGTAGCC
>JBGPHQ010000078.1:0-4781 GCA_041484505.1 Patescibacteria group bacterium | reverse complement strand
GTGATCATGTCATGTTCCTAAGTTACCAAAAAAACGCCTTCGCGGTGGTGATTGAGGACGCCAATGTGGCGGCCACACTTCGAATTGCCTGGCAACAATTGTGGGATCGATTGCCGGGTTAAAACCCTCCTTAGCGAGGAGGGGTCTCTGCGCGCCATAGAGTATGGGGTGGTCTCTAAAACCCTCGCTCTTTTCCGACAATCACCCCGATTTTTTTGCGCGCGACTTCGAGGGTGACCGGGGTTTTGATCATCACCTGACCGTCCAACGTCAAGGTGGCTGGGTCGCCGGCGGAGGTCAGCTTCGCTTTGGTCAGGGGGAAAACGCTCGTGCTTCCGGTCCGCCGGAATCCGCCCCAACCGCGCCCGGCTTGTCCCGGCGTGACCACCAACTCCAATTGCCCGTCGTCCGGTCGGCCGTGGCCCTGGCCGATCGGGAAGTTCGCCACCGTTAGCGTCCCGCTCGGGTCGAGTGAGGTAATGCTGTATTTCCCGCCGCAATCCACTGTCACGGTCGACGGCGCGACTAAACTATATAAAAAGTAGGCGGCGTTGGCCCGGCCCAGGTCGAGGCGGCGGACAATTCGCCGCGACAAGATGTCGCAGGCGGGTAGGCCGTCAGGAATACCTAACACCCGGGCGATAGTTTGATCGGGGCCGAGCGGGATCAGGCCCAAAGTCACTTTCTGATCGACGACCTGCGGTAGAACTTTAGTGATCGTGGCGTCGTTGCCGACGACCACTAGTGTCTCGACGCCGCGCTTGATCGCCTGGCGGGAGGCCTCCTGAATGTTTTTCAGGATCGTCATCTTTTCGCTCCGGCCCTGGATGCCAAGCGTGGCCAGTCGGTTTTCGATCTGACCCAGATCGTGTTGATACTTCCGCTCCTGCAAAAAACTGTCGAAAATGTAGGCGTACATCGCCGCCGGTTAGCTACTTACCGGCTTTCGGTTCCGGCCCCGCTTCGTGGCCGGCCATGTTAACTTTGCCGTGTAGGATCGCGCCATGGGCGACGGCAATCGTTTGGGTGTCGACATTGCCGAAAATTTTACCGGTGGCTAGGACTTCGATCCGGCCACTGCAGACCACGTGGCCGCGAATTTCTCCGGCCACCACGATATTGGCCGCGTCGACATCAGCTTTGATAACCGCCTGTTCGCCAATCCGCAAATTCTTGCTGGTTTTTAGCGTGCCGGCGACCTGGCCCTCGACGACGACATCGCCGGAGCCGACGAAATTACCCTCGACCTTAACGGTCGCGCCGATGACGGTTTCCACGTCTTTCATGTCGGCCTGGCCTTCGCGTTGGAACATGGACATAAAATTTAAGAAAGTTAAAAGTCTACCGCTAGTGTAGGCGTTAGGGGTCTAACTGTCAACCTCGTTAGAGGCGAACACTGACACCAAGATAACAATTTTTTCAGCGTTCTAAACCACATCGCTGGCCCGGCGATAAAATTCCGCCTTTAACGGGGTCAATCTAGCCTCACCCTTCGGCTACTCGACAAGTTCGAGACAGGCAAGGTGTGGGGGTGGAGTAGTTATTTCGCCCGCGATGGACGTGACGGCCGACTGACCGCTTGATACGGCGCTCGCGGAAAACATCGACGTAATTTGAATAATCCGAAAGAGATCAGCGCCAGTCCCTGACTTAAAATTATCCAATCCACGATGCTCGGTCCAGTCACCGCTAATTGCCGAGTACTCGCACCGAGCACTATTTTTGACAGTTTCGGTCGAATCTTTTTTGTTGACACGGCTGGGCTGGGGTCAGGTGAAGCAACCTGAGTAGTCGGCGCGGGTGGCACAACTTCGGAAGTTATTGGTGTCTCGACGACGGGTTGAGTAATAGGCGGCAGGACAAGAGCTGGATCAGGGACTGGCAGGATGACGACACCATGGAACACTGCTACCGGTAGCGGTGTCTTGCTCAGCGCCATGACAGCGTAACTCGTCAGTAACTCGGTTGACGCCGTGCTCGTTGTCTGCCAAAGCCATCCGCCGTCGCCATTTTGAAAACTTAGGAGGGCGCCGGTCGCCGCGCCATCAACGCCCACCCCGGCGGCGATTAAAGCTTGCATCGCCCAAGATGTTGAGGCGCTGTTACTGGACGATGGTTGACGGAATGGCCAGGCCCCATCGCTGTTACGTTGGGCTTGTAGATAGGCGACGCCCTGATTAATGACTCGACCGCCTTGACCAGCCGCCCCCAGCGCCTCAATGGCTGAGGCCGTATCGTCCACATCGCTGAGTGACGTAGCGGCGAGGCCCCATCCCCCATCCAATCGCTGTCGACCAATAATATAGGACGTGAGAGATTGTAAGGGCTCCTTGGCCGGATCGCGTCCGGCCGCCACTAGCGCTAGCACGCCAAAAATATCATCGTTGATATAAGTGTTCGACCCGAGGTGCCCGCCGGAAATGGCTACCTCAAGCTGATCGGCCAAGGCGGACGGATCGCCGCCAATGGCGACGGTCGCCAGGATTATCCGGGCGAGATCAATTGGCTGACTACCGGAACTGACAGTGATTCCGGCCGTGGAAGTCCCAGCGCCACGTAAGGCCATTGTGGCCCAATCAGGATTTTCGTCGGCATGTTGTTGAACGTAGGCTATGGCTACGGACAGGCCGGGTGTTATGGTCAAGGCCCCCACTGATCCGGTGACATCGGTCTGATCAATATTGGTGTTGCTGAAGACTTCAGCTTGAACCGGCTGAACGAGAAAGAGGAAGATCAGGAAAGAGATAAAATATTGCATAGGAGAAAAATGGTGAGTGCGGGAGGAACCTGACGGCTCTCTCCCGCACTAAAGTTAGAGCGGTGGTCCCCAGCGGAAGTCGACGACGCCGTGCCGCGGCACGATCGTGTCATCAACCGCCTGGCCGTAGGTTCCGACCAGCGCCGCCCACTGATCTTCCGACAGAATCTGCGGGCCCTGATAGATGGCGAATCGCCAACCATCTTCGCCGCTTGGGTCAGCCGTCCGATCAAAAACCTGGTAGAGGTACTGATCGTTGGCGTAGCTTCGGGTGCGGAACGGCCAGCCGTGAAACTGTTGCCGGACGTAGACCAAATTGGTCAGGATGGTGATGCCTGTCCACCAGGGCGTAAAGAAGGCCACCCGCCGACCGGCTTCATCATCGAAGCGCAGGACAGCGTAGTCGTAGTCCCCGTCCGTTCCGATGGCCATAGTGTCCGCCACTGGCCCCAGCCCCTGGTAGACAAGTGGCGACTTAGCCGGACTGAGTATCCGCGAAGCGCGGGTACCGCACCCGGCCGCCAAGACTCCCAAACCCATCAGGACGCTCGAACCGAGGAATTGACGACGCGTCAGGCTGTGCATTGACGGCCTCCTTTCGCACGAAACCAAAATGACCGCACTTCGGGCGGAAGTACGGAAAACAATGTCTGCACAATGTGTCAGTACCTCTCCGCGAAGGACCAAGGAAGACTTGGTGATTTATCTTTATGCCGCTGGGGCAAAGGGGTCGGACTGGGCGCATGGACGCGAAGCGTCTTGACGTGCCTTACCGTGGCGGGACCGTGCCGGGTTTACACCGGCTTCCCTGTGGATGAATAAAAAGAGCTCACCAAGTATACAACAGATACATGGGGGTTGGCAAAAAGCCGCTGGTTTCTCCCACCTTAAGGTTAGGGTGGGTTGGGTCAAATGTAGTTTTTGACTTTTTTGCCTCCAGCTTATTGTATGATAAAGTGCCGACGTGACTACTCCGCTCGGCCGCGAAATTAAAGCCATCGTCGAAACCAGAAGCTTTGATGCTCAGACGACACCTCGATTTATGTCGCGATTAGACGCGGGTAAGTTGGTTCGGGCCGAAAAACCGGCTAGCCATTTTTGCACCTATTTTCTGCCCTTCAACGCGACTCACAAAACGGTGTTTCTGGTGTCGCATAAAAAATCCGGCTTATGGTTGACGCCGGGCGGACACATCGAACCGGGCGAGTCCCTTATACACTCGGTTAACCGGGAAATTCGGGAAGAGTTAGGAGTCCGCGGTTACTTCACCGTTCTCCCTAAACCGTTTCTGCTCACGATCGTCGATATTCAGTCCAACCAAGTCCGGCCCTGCCGGCGCCATTATGATATTTGGTTCCTAATGCCAAGCGACTGGCAGAATTTTCAGGTCGATCCAAAAGAATTCCACGAAACTCGGTGGGTTAATAAAGCCGTCGCTCTCCAGCTCCTGACGGACGCCACGAATATTCAGGGGGTAAACGCGATACTCTAACCGTTAGAATAAGACCAACCGCCTAGCGATTACACTAAATGTCGGGTTTTATCGCCCCGTGACTAATATCAAGGCGCCGGTATCGCTAATGTCCAGCCAGACTGAATTATATTCGGCGCGGTGGCCAGTGATGGATGGGCGCTGATATTTGCCGCCACCAGTTCAGTGTACCGCGCGCCGTGGCCCAGAATTTGCTGGGCGATCGACCAGAGCGAATCGCCGGACTTGACCACGTACTGCGTCGTCTGCCCATAGCGAACCAGCGGTTGAATGGTCGTTCCCCGGACATTAAAAGTCACTATCCCGACTTGACTACTCGGCCGACCGAGCGCATTAACGGTGAAAATAGAGAATTGATGGCGGCCGGACGTTAACGTTAAGGGAATATCAAGCTTGAGAATGAATCCATAGGCGCCCACAACTGATTCAGCGTGAAGCGTTTTATAGAGCGATCCGTCGAGCAGGATATTAATGGTCGAATGCCCCGGCGCGACGACGTAGTACTTCACGCTCGGTTTCGTCCCGTCGGCG
>JBGPHQ010000077.1:0-4797 GCA_041484505.1 Patescibacteria group bacterium | reverse complement strand
TAGCACTTTTCTTGACGAAATACCCTATTATTGATTAACTCCCCCCACTGAAAACCGATTGACGGGCAGCGAACCGGAGTGGGCTTGTGATGGCGTCTGGTTGAAAAATCAGGCTGATGCGTCCGGTCCCCGCTAACCACAGCATCGCCTGGCCACCAGCACGCCCATTTGCCAGAGCCAAATTTACCCTCTTGCCAAAATCTGGCCAGGGGGTGTCGAATAAGGTATAACAATCTATAGCTGATTATTAACCTCCCGAAGTATATGAAAAAACTGTCATTAACATTGGCGGTAGCCGTCCTGGTCTTTGCCGGGTCAGCCAGTGCCGCCAGCGCCAGTGGCCATGGTCATAGCCCGTTCGAGGCGATCTGGGACGCGATCCACTCGCTCCAGCACCAAATCGCCCACATCCCGGCCGGTCCGCCAGGCCCACCTGGTCCAGCTGGCGCTGACGGCGCACCAGGCCCTCAGGGTCCGCCAGGTATTCCCGGCGCCGGCGGCGCGTTGCCGGCCCGTTACGTCCGCACGACGGACGTAGTCATTCCCCCGCAATCCACGTTTGGCGGGATCACCGGCGACTACGCTTTCTGCGATACGGGTGACGCGTTGTTATCCGGCGGAGCCCGGCTGACCATTGACGACGCACGAATCTTAGCCAGTTATCCTTTCGGTACCGGCGCCTGGTATGCGGGGGCTTCGAACCAAATCAATGTCGAGAACACATTAACGGTCTTCGCTCTCTGCGCGGATACGAATCCGTAACGACCGCATCAGAAATCAAAACCACGCCCCCTCGAGCTTAGCTCGATGAAGGGGCGTGGTGGTTGTATTTATGGTGAAGAGAAACTACTGTCCCCTGGCTTCGCTAACTAAGGCCGCGGCTAGTAATCGACCGTACAACCCCATGGCCACGATGAAACCGAACGCCATGACCAATGAGAAAGCGTCTTTTTGCGTGCGGACGAATTCCTCACCGCCGACCGCTGAGACTAGGATGGCCACCAAAGCAATGATCGCGAGCGGGGAAAACATTCGCTGTTTCAGTTTGATGCCTTTGACAAGGATGACCAGTCCGAGGACGACAATGACCGTGCCGACGATCATGTGGCTCAACGTCATCCAGTTGGTGTTGGCCGTGTGCCACAGCGTGGCCTGGTCGGCCGTGTCTGGAAACTTCACGTAAAGATTGCTGATGGCGCCGAGGATGAACTGCAAGGATAGCAGTCCGAGCATGGTCGAGTTCATCATACTAAACTGTTTGAGGGGCGATGTGGTTTGGTTCATATGCAACAGTATACACCGCTGGAAAAGGAAAACAAACTGTGACCAGTCGGAGCTAGGTGGGGAGGGGTTTTCTTGAAATTTTTTACATATCATGTATGATGTGTGAGCTTACTGAAATAGGTTCAGGTCTGCGTCTCGCTGGGGGGCGGCTAGCTCAGTTGGTTAGAGCGCCACATTGACATTGTGGAGGTCAGAGGTTCGATTCCTCTGTCGCCCACCAGAGGGACGTTGATAGTCCCGCCTGTAAAAACTAAATAAATCAGGCAGGCGTGGCTGGACCCACCAGCAGAAAAAATACACCACCACCGAAAACGAACCATAAGAGTAACCGTTTTTATGCTATGATATATCTATGACCATCGCCATCAGCGGCAGTATGAGCTTCGCTCGGGAAATGCTGATCTTAAATAATCAGCTGATCGAAGCCGGCCATACCGTCATCCTGCCCCACGACGCCCACGAATACGCCACCAATCCTAACCGGGTGGAAGACAAGTGGCAAAAAGAAGACCACGACTTGTTCCGCCGGGTTTATCACGAAGTGGAACGTTGTGACGCGGTATTGGTGCTTAACTTGTCGAAGGGCACGGTCAGCAATTACGTCGGCGGTTTCGCTTTTTTAGAGATGGGTTTCGCTCACGTCTTAAAAAAGAAAATATTTCTGTTCAACCCCATTCCCGACCTCCCGTACCGCGAAGAAATGGCCTCGATGCAACCGGTCATCCTAAACGGCGACATCAGCCGGATCCATGTCAAAGCACCGCCCAAATAAGCTTTTCTCCTGGTCGACTATCGGCGGGGTCGGTTTAGTCGCGGCGGCGATAATCATCGGCGCCTTAATGATTCATCCCCCAGCGACCCTAGCCCCAGCGACGCCCCGCGACAAATCAGCGATCACTATTACGACCGCCGACGGGGTCAAGCTGGCGGCCACGTATAAAGCGCCAGCGGGCCAGATCTTATCGCCCGTGGTGATTTTGTTGCACGAATATGGCCAGGATCGACATCAGTGGGATCCTTACCGGCCATCATTTCTCGCCGCCGGGATCGCGGTCCTAAGTTACGATATGCGCGGCTTCGGCGAAAGTCGTTTAGCCGTCATTCCGCCCGACCAGGCCACTCATCTGAACAGCCTGCCGCTTGATTTACCAGCGGTGCTGAATTACCTGAAAGCCCAACCCCACCTCGACCAATCCAAAATAAGCCTGGTCGGCGCGTCAATCGGCGCGGATGTCGCTTTCGTCGCCAGCGGCAGTCAACTTGACGTTCATCGAGCCGTGTTGCTGTCGCCGGTGGTCAGCGGCCCGGCGCTTGACGGGCACACTGTTCCCGGTTTTGCCCCGGCTGGCGTCTTCGGTTTGTCCTCAACTCAGACCGAAGGTGACCTGAATGTCTTCATGGCCAAGGTTAAAGACCCCCAGCAGATCAAAGTTATTTCCGGCGGCGGACCCGGCCTGGAACTGCTAGCGACGGCCGGGGTGCTGGATAGTGTCATCCAATGGATCAAACAATAACCCCGGCCGCCTTGGTCGTGACGCCGGGCCAAGCGCCGACGCGGCTCGATCTTTTTCTGGTGCAACACTCCGACCAATCGCGCTCGAAGATACAACAAGCGATCAAAGCCGGTCGCGTGACGGTCAACGGCCGACCGGCTAAACCGCATCACCTGGTCCGAACCGGCGACACCATCGCGGTGGCCGAACCGTCGATTCCTTTATTAGCGGCGGCGAAAATCGCGCCCGCTAATGAACCGATCATCCTGGACGAGGATGATAATTACCTAGTGGTCAATAAACCGTCCGGCTTGGTGGTTCACGGCGGCCCGCGGATCCACGAATCAACCTTGGCGGATTGGGCCGTCGCGCATGCGCCGCAAATCGCCGCGGTCGGCGATCAACCGGATCTGCGCCCGGGCATCGTCCACCGCCTCGACCGCGACGTCTCCGGCGCGATGGTGATTGCCAAGACCGCGCCGGCTTTCGACGACCTGAAACGGCAATTTCAAGACCACCTGGTCGAGAAACAATACCTAGCCCTGGTTCACGGCCGGATCAGCGACGATTCGGGCCGGATCGATTTCGCCATCGCCCGCAGTCCGAGCCGATCAGGGTTGATGGTGGCCCGGCCGAAAAGCAACGAGGGTAAAAAGGCGGAAACCCTGTTTCGCGTCGAACGGTTCGTTAAGGGCATGACCCTAGTTCATGTCCGGACTCTGACCGGCCGGACCCATCAAATCCGCGTTCATTTTAAAGCGATTGGCCATCCGCTGGTCGGCGATCCCTTATACAAAATTCGCCGGTTAAAGTTGGAAAAATTAAGCGCGCCGCGCGTTTTTCTTCACGCTCAGCGGTTAGCCTTTGATGACCTGCAAGGAAAACGCCGAGAATACGAAGCGCCGTTACCGGCGGACCTGGCAAAATTTCTAGCCCGGGCGGGGTAGAGAGACATTGACAAGCATCGGCTTTAATGTAACACTCCCGCCGTTCGTGTTCGTTGCACCTTCCCGCCGGAGATACCAATGGACTTAGTGAGTGTGCTACGAAACGTTGCGCCGCAGCACCGTCGACAGTTTCGGCGGTACATCAGGACGGGGTCAGCAAGTCCTAATTTCTTCCGATACTGCGACCGTAGTCGGCGCTGCCAAATAGCTCTTGAACTGTGGTTTCAGTCACAACTCGTGCACTCCGAGATGCGTCATCTGTTCGGGCAACGGCTCGATCGTGGTCAGTTTTGAGCGGGTCTCCCAGCCCGCTTTTTTCTTGATCCCCCACACCAATCGGTGGCCACTTGAATTTTTTCCTTTTGCAGATATTGAACCTTCAATCCCGCGGTAGGAAAAGAACACTATTGTTGCCGATTGGTGTGGGGGTTGACCGCCACGACGACTGATGATAAAGTCCAATGGCGATTTTTCATTTCTGACTTAACTATGACCGAACCCACCGCCACCCACCCCGAACTGAAACCAGGCCAGATCATCCGCGTCCATCAGACTATCAAGGAAGGCGACAAATCCCGCACCCAAATTTTCGAAGGGATAGTCATTGCTTTAAAAGGTGGCCACGGAATGAACGGCACTTTCACCGTGCGCAAAGTCTCGGACGGCATCGCGGTCGAGCGGATTTTCCCGCAACACTCACCGCTCCTATCGAAAATCGAGGTGGTCCGGACCACCGCCGTCCGCCAGGCCAAACTATATTATCTGCGTAAAGTTAACGCCCGCCAACCGCGGGAGAAGAAGGCAGAGAAGAAATAGATTCGACATTCATGCGGATGTGGCGGCCCGTAAAGTTGCTTCGCTCCCACGGGCCAAGGAATTGGCATACCCCGTACAATTCGCACTTCGTACGAGTACTCGGGGCAGGTGTCTTGAATGTTATAACTATTTGTCAGTAGTTGGTGCGGTCGTGGCGGAATTGGTATACGCGCAAGCTTGAGGTGCTTGTTCCCGCAAGGGATTGGAGGTTCGAGTCCTCTCGACCGCACCAACTACTGAGAATACATAGCTTGCCT
>JBGPHQ010000076.1:0-4853 GCA_041484505.1 Patescibacteria group bacterium | reverse complement strand
GATAACGTTTTCTTTCAAACCGTAAAGCCGGTCGACTTTGCCGCTGGTAGCCGCGGCAATCAGCACCCGGGTGGTGTCCTGGAAGGAGGCGGCGCTCAGGAATGAGTCCGTACTGAGCGAAGCTTTAGTGATACCCAGAAGCAGTTGGTTGTACTTAATCAGTGGTTTTTTCTGCTTAGCCAGGCGCTCGTTGGTCTCGACGACGGCCAATTTGCTGACTATATCACCGGTGATGAACTCGCTGGCGCCAGCCTCTTCGATCTGTACGCGGCTAAACATCTGACGGATGATAACTTCCAGGTGCTTATCGGCAATCGTCTGTCCCTGGCTAGCAAAAATATAGAGAATCTCGTTCATGATGTAGCGCTGGGTAGCTTCTATGCCCTGCAAGCGCACCAGGTCGTGGAGGTTTATAGAGCCGTTAGTCAGCCGCTGACCAGCAACAACTTCGTCGCCATCAGCCACTAGCAACTGCTTAAAGCCGGGGATTTCGTAGCGGACAACGCTTTTAGCCGTTGGCGTGATGGTTATGGAGGTATCGCTGACTTTGGCCTTGCCTATCATCGGCGAAGTCAGCGGCTCACTGCCGTCTTCGTGGGCGGCCACTATGTCACCCATGTCTACTTCATCACCGTCAGTGATGTTGGCTTGACGGCCGCTTAACGGTAGTTTAAGCGGTTTTTGTTCTTTGGCTGTAACTTGGACTACGTAGTGGTCACCGTCTTCCCAGACGTTGGCCTGGCCGCTGATGTCAGTCAAGTAAGCCTGACCTTTGGGTGTGCGGACTTCCAGCAGCTCTTCAACGCGGGTTAGGCCCTGGGTCACGTCGTCTCCGGCCGTAACGGCGCCGGCCCGGTGTTTAGAGTCGAGCGATAGCTGGGTACCCGGTTCGCCAATAGATTGGGCGGCAATGACGCCAATTGGATAATCAGTAGCCACCAGCTGGCCGGTAGCTAGGTCAATGCCGTATGATTTTTGGCTAACGCCGCGAACGCTGGTGCACGACAATACGCTCATAATACGCACGGTCTCTACGGCCATGTCTTCAGCTATGGCCTTGGCGATATCAGCGGTAATTAACTCACCGGCCTTAACATATCTTTTAACGTTCTCGGCGGCAAAGCGCCCTTCCAGGCGGGCCCTGAAATTAACGTTTATTATCTCGGAGTCACTGCGGTAGATTGGCAGTCCAGGGTCGTAAGCCTCGTAGCTAACGGTGAAAACATCTTGGGCTACATCCACCAGGCGGCGTGTCAGATAGCCGGAATCGGCGGTCCGCAGGGCGATATCAATCAACGATTTACGCGTGCCGCGGGTGGCGGTAAAGTATTCTAGCGGCGATAAGCCATATTTGTAGTTAGAACGCACCGGCAGCTCCATCGCCCGACCGGTAGCGTCAGCTCGGATGCCAATCATACCAACGGAGTCTTTCATCTGACTTAAGTTGCCCCGGGCGCCGCTAGCTACAGCAATCGACATGGTGTTGTCTTCTGTAGCAAATTGCTCGGCTAAAGCCTTTTCAACTTGAGAGTCAACATCCGTCCAGGTCTCAATGATTAACCGGTAACGCTCGTCGTCGGTGATAAAACCGGCGTCGTACTGTTTACTGATTTCGGCCGCCCGTTTTTCGCCTTCGCGAACAATCGGCTTAAGCTGTTTAAGGTCAGTGAAGTCATCCATGCCGATAGACAGCCCGGAAAATGTGGCATAACGGAAACCGAGGTCTTTTAGATCATCGGCAATCTGGGCAGTTTTTTCCTGGCCGTATTTTTGGTAGGTCTGCGACATAACTCTGTCGAGTCTTTTACTGGTCATGGGGTCGTTTTGGAATTGGAAATCTTCCGGAAAGACTTCATTGAACAGCAGCCGTCCTGCAGTGGTCTCGCGTGTCTCGCCGCGGTAGGGTACCAGCACGCGGCTTTGCAGGGTGATGTTGTCGCCATCAAGAGCCAAGATTACTTCTTCAATGCTGGAAAATGCCCGCGGCGTGGTGGTTTTACCGGCGGGGCGCTCATAGGTTAAATAGTAGCAGCCCAGCACGATATCCTGCTCGACGTGTAAAATCGGCGAGCCATCGGCCGGCTTTAGCAGGTTCTTGGTAGAAGCCATAATGTCCCGGGCTTCAGCCTGGGCGGCTTTTGACAGCGGCAAGTGGACCGCCATCTGGTCGCCGTCAAAGTCGGCGTTAAAGCCCTTGCAGACCAGTGGGTGCAGTTGGATGGCCTTACCTTCAATCAAGACCGGCTGGAAGGCCTGGATACTGAGACGGTGCAGGCTGGGGGCGCGGTTAAGTAAAACATATTTATCCTTAATGACTTCGTCAAGAGCGTCCCAAACGGCCCCGTCGCCGGTTTCAATCATTCGGGTAGCACTGCGGATATTGTGTGCCAGCTCCTGGTCGATTAAACGGCCGATAACGAATGGCTTGAACAGTTCCAAAGCCATCGTTTTGGGCAGTCCGCACTGGTGCATTTTCAGCTCTGGCCCAGCTACAATCACGCTGCGCCCGGAGTAGTCTACGCGCTTACCGAGCAAGTTTTGGCGGAATCGGCCCTGCTTGCCTCTTAGCATGTCGGATAGGCTTTTCAGGCGGCGGCGTTGACCAGTGGCCGCTACAGCGCGGCCGGAGCGGGCGTTATTGTTATCAATCAGAGCGTCCACGGCTTCTTGGAGCATGCGCTGTTCGTTGCGCCGTATGACTTCTGGCGCGTTTAGCTCCATCAGTTTCTTCAAACGGTTGTTGCGGTTGATGACGCGCCGGTAGAGGTCGTTAAGGTCGCTCGTTGCAAACCGGCCGCCGGTCAGCTGGACCATGGGGCGCAGGTCAGGCGGGATAACCGGCAAAACACTAACGCACAAGCTACTGGGCTTAATACCGGCCCGCTGCATGCTTTCCAGCAGGCGCAGGCGCTTCATAATTTTCTTACGGCGCTGGCCTTTGGCTGCTTCAGCTTCTTTATTAAGGCTCTTGATAAGCTTAGCCAGGTCAACTTCATCCAGCAGCTGTTTCAGGGCGGCACCACCCATACCAATGCTGACAACCGCTTGCAGTTTGTCCGGCAGGCTGCGGTAATCGGTCTCGCTTAGCAGATTGAATTTTTCTAAACTGTCAACCTGGGCAATGAAAGTATCAAACTCTCTCTTTAGTTCTTCCAATTCGTTATTACGGGGGCCCGACAGCTCTTTAATGCTGGCACCGTCTTTGGCGGCTTCTTTTTCGTAGCGCTCTTTAATAGCCGCTTCGGCGGCCGTGAACTGCGCTTCGCGGTCGGCCCGGAGCTTGTCACGTTTCTCGCTGTCCACACTTTTAATTATGTAGCTGGCAAAGTAGGCTATGCGCTCCAGGTTTTTAACGGTCATACCCAGCAGCAGTCCGATAGCGCTAGGAGTACCGCGCAAAAACCAAATATGGGCCACCGGAGCGGCTAGGCTAATGTGCCCCATACGTTCGCGGCGTACAATCGAGCGCGTTACCAGCTCGCCGTTTTTGTCAACGGCGGCCTCGCGTGAACGGACGCCTTTATATTTGGCATCGTGCGGGTTAATGTCTTTAACTGGGCCGAAAATCCGTTCGCAAAACAGGCCGTCGCGCTCTGGTTTCTGGGTACGGTAGTTGATAGTCTCGGGTTTGGTAACCTCACCGTAGCTCCACTCTAGTATGTCGTCAGGACTGGCTATAGCCAAGCGGACAGCATCAAAGTCGGCAATGTTGGTACCGGGATTGTAGCGTCTCATTTAGGCTGTCTCCTTCTGCTGCATGTCACTAGTTATATCTTCGGCGCTAACGTCCTGGGCGACTTCTTCAGCGGTGGGCGGTGACTCTTCTTCGCTCATGCCAAACTCGCTGATTACGTCTTCGACGCTAACGTCAGTCGTGGAGCCAGTGTTGTCGTCGCTTGGTGCGACCGTAGGTGTGTGTTTGGCTTCGTCTTTGATGTTTTGGGCCAGGACGGTTTCGGCATCAACCACCTGGTCATTAGCCAGCAAGTCAACTTTCAAGCCCAGCCCCTGCAATTCTTTAACCAAGACGTTAAAGCTCTCGGGAACTTTTGGCCCCTGTATCGGTGTACCTTTAATAATGGACTCATAGGCTTTGGCGCGGCCATAGACATCGTCGGACTTAATGGTCAGCATTTCCTGCAAGGTGCTGGCGGCACCGTAGGCTTCCAGGGCCCAGACTTCCATTTCGCCAAAGCGCTGGCCGCCGTTTTGGGCTTTGCCGCCCAGCGGCTGCTGGGTCACCATGGTGTAAGGACCCGTAGAACGAGCGTGAATTTTATCACTTACCATGTGGTTAAGTTTGATGATATACATACTGCCAACGGTCGTGCGCTCCCTAAAGGCCTCGCCGGTGCGGCCGTCGTAAAGCTGGCATTTACCATCCTCCGGTAAGCCGGCTTCTTTAAGCAACTGCTGGATTTTAGGAATTGGCACGCCGTTGAAAGCCGGGCTGGCAACTTTTATACCGAGTGCCCGGGCGGCCATTCCGAGGTGGGTTTCAAACAGCTGGCCAATGTTCATGCGGCTGGGCACGCCTAAGGGGTTAAGGATAATTTCAACTGGGGTGCCGTCTGCCGTAAAAGGCATATCTTCAACCGGCAGAATGCGGGCAATTACACCTTTGTTGCCGTGGCGACCGCCGAGCTTGTCGCCGACGGAAATTTTGCGCATCTGGGCCACAAAGACCTGTATTTGCATGATGACGCCGGCTTTTAGTTCGTGCCCGCTGGCCCGTGAAAAAACTTTGACGCCAACGACTTTGCCGTGGCGGCCGGTGCTCATACGCTGTGAGGTATCACGCACTTCTTTGGCTTTTTCGCCAAAGATGGCCCGCAGTAGCCGCTCCTCACTCG
>JBGPHQ010000075.1:0-4862 GCA_041484505.1 Patescibacteria group bacterium | reverse complement strand
TGTAAAGCGGTGCGCGGGGTGTGCCAGAATTGTTATGGCTACGATCTGGCCCGTAACGATATGGTTAATATCGGGACGGCGGTCGGCATCATTGCCGCCCAATCGATTGGCGAACCGGGCACGCAGTTGACCATGCGCACTTTCCACACTGGCGGCGTGGCTGGCGGCGATGATATCACCCAAGGTTTACCGCGGGTGGAGGAGCTGTTCGAAGCCCGGCCGGTTAAATCACCGGCTTTGATGGCGTCGGTCGCCGGCCGAATTAAAATTGATTATAGCGGTGATCACCGGGTTATTAAAATCATCCACCCCGCCACCGGCCACGATCGCTACGACCTGCCGAAGGCGAGGGCTAAGGTCAAAGCCGAGTTGGTGGTTAAAGAAAATGCCCTGGTCAAGGCCGGAGCGTTGTTGATGACGATCGGCGAAAAGCAGGTGACCGCCGAACGCGCGGGGAAGATAAAAGTAGCCCCGACCGCAGTCTACGTCGAATTTGATGAAGAAGCTGCGACCGATTTCGACGTGGCCGGTAATTCCTCACTACGCGTCAAGGACGGCGACCTGGTTGACGTCGGGACGATCATGACTGACGGTTCGGTCAACCTCCAGGAACTCTTCACCCTGCAGGGGCGCCAAGCCGTGCAAAAATATGTGATCAAGGAAATCCAATTCATCTACTCGTCCCAGGGTCAGTACTTGAACGATAAACATATTGAAATCATCGTCCGCCAGATGTTCTCGCGGGCTTACGTCAAATTCGCCGGTGGTTCGGACCTGGTGGTCGGCGAAATCGTCGATCGAGCGGTGGCCGATGACCTGATCGCCAAGGCTAAAAAGAACCCGCCGCAAATCGAACCGTTACTGCTAGGCGTGACCAAGTCGTCCCTCAGCACCGAAAGCTGGCTATCGGCCGCTTCGTTCCAGGAGACGGCCAGGGTTTTGATTGACGCCGCCGTGTCCGGCAAGATCGATCCGCTCCGCGGTTTGAAAGAGAATGTCATCATCGGCAAACCGATTCCGGCCGGGACCGGCTTCGCCCTCCATCAAGAACAACGAGCGGCTAACGAACTAGCGATCGAAAACGCGACGCTGTAACCACCCCATCCGGAGCTTGGCTCCGGACCCCTCCATTAGACTACTCGACTAGCGCGGGACTCATGGTGGCGGGGTGACTGGTGAGGAATGGGGTGATCAGGGTCGGGTAATTCGGTCAGTGAATTAGGACATTTAGCGAAGTCCTGATTCACAGTTTGAGTTTATTAGGTAGCGGCTGGAGGGTAGAAAAAATAATTTGTAATAAGTAAACCAGAATAATTAGGGCGGCAAACTTTATTGCCTACACCCCATTTTTATGCTATCCTTAGTGCTTCTATGTCCCGTTAGAAGCCTTACTTCCCAGCGCATCACGTATGAAAAAACAATTCACTTTTTTTTCAGATAGCTTCTAACGGGATATGGCTCAGTCGAAACGCACATTGCGGCGGGCACGCGCTCACGGCGACCAGGATTCACGGCGCCAGGTTTCAGTTGAACCGCCGCTGGCGAAAGTCGCGCCCGAAACGCGGCGCGCCGTCACGATTGTTGTTTTATTCATACTCGCCGCAATCGGCGCGTTGAGCGTTTTTAACGGCGCTAGTAGCGTCGGGGGGGCGATCGGCGGCGGTTTAGGAACCTTGGTCGGCTGGCAACGCTACGTGATTTGGGTCTACCTGGCGACGGTCGGGGGGCTTTTACTTTTCCCCGAACGTTTACATGTCACCGCCGCGCAGTGGGCCGGTTTTATATTAGCGGTAATTAGCGTTTCCGGGCTACTCCAACTATTTCTGCCCGCGGTCGACTCGGTCAAACGGGCGATCGGCGGCGAGGGCGGGGGATACCTGGGCGTGTTGCTCGACTATCCGCTCCGCCAAGGCTTCGGGGCGATTGCCGCTGGCTTGATTATGGCCGGACTGCTCATTATCGCTTTGCTGATCATGCTGAATACCACCCTCCGCGGCCTGGCTGATCGGGGAAATCTGCCGGCGCGACTGGCCGCCTCGGTTCGCCATCGCTGGTGGCAACGGAAATTGGCGCAGTCAGAGTTGTCAACCCAAGAATCGGAGGATGATGACCCTGATCCAGAGTTTACTAAGCAAGCTGTGGCTGAGTCTGGTGAAAGCAAGGTGGCCGATATTGAAGCGGAAGAAGAAATGGTGCCGCTCCCAGTTAAACCGGCTAAAAAAGAGAAGCGGCAGATCGTAATCCCACTCGACCTACTAGATTTATCAACCGGCAAACCGACGAGCGGCAACATTGAAGCCAATAAGGAAAAAATTCGCCAGACTTTGGAAAATTTCGGCATCGCCGTGGAAATGGGCGAGGTCAACGTTGGCCCGACGGTCACCCAATTCACCCTCAAACCAGCCGAGGGCGTTCGCCTGGCCCAGATTGCCTCGTTGAACAATGATTTGGCGCTAGCCCTAGCCGCCCACCCGATCCGGATTGAGGCCCCGATTCCGGGCAAGGCATTGGTCGGCCTCGAAGTGCCGAATCAGAGCGTCGCCATTGTTAACTTGCGCGATATTTTGGCCGCCGAAAGTTTTAAAAACCGGGCCTCGAATTTAAGTTTCGCCCTTGGCAAAGACGTGTCAGGCCAACCGTGGGTAGCCGACCTCGATCCGTTGCCGCACTTGCTAATCGCCGGCGCGACCGGTTCAGGTAAATCAGTGCAAATCAACGGCTTGATTTTAAGCCTGCTCTATGGCAACTCGCCGGATGACCTGAAACTTATCCTGGTCGATCCGAAGCGCGTCGAGTTGTCGCTCTATAACGAAATTCCGCACTTGCTGACGCCGGTCATCACCGACACCACCAAAACCATCAACGCCTTGCGCTGGGTGGTCAGCGAGATGGACCGCCGATACCAGTTATTCCAGAACGCCGGTAAACGCAATATCGCCTCCTACCGCCATGACGTCAGCGACGATCTACCGTACATCGTGGTGGTGATCGACGAATTGGCCGACCTGATGTCGGTGGCGGCTAAGGAAGTTGAGGGCGCGATTGTGCGGTTGGCGCAAATGGCCCGGGCCGTCGGCATCCACCTGGTGCTCGCTACCCAGCGGCCGTCGGTTGATGTCATAACCGGCCTGATCAAAGCTAACGTCACGGCCCGAATCGCCTTCAGCGTCGCCTCGCAAATAGACTCGCGGACGATTCTCGACACTTCCGGCGCCGAAAAACTACTCGGCAAAGGCGATATGCTCTATGTCTCAGCCGAGCTAAGCAAACCGAAACGTTTGCAAGGCGCCTATGTTTCGGAAAAAGAGGTGGAGCGGGTGACGCAATTCCTGAAGCAACGAGGGAAGCCTGATTATATGACCGACATCGTCGAAAAATCCGCGCCCATGGTCGGTGGGAGCATGGAAGACCTGGGCGATGACGAATTGATGACCCAAGCGAAAGAGGTGATCACGCAAACCGGTAAAGCTTCGACCACCTTGTTACAACGCCGGTTGCGGCTCGGTTATGCCCGGGCGGCGCGAATTATGGATCTGCTTGAACAGCAGGGGTTTATTGGGCCAGGTTCAGGCGCAAAACCGCGCGAAGTTTATGGTAGCTCAACCTCAATTGCCGCTGGTGTCCCGGTTGATCCGCGTGACCTACCGGTGGACGATGACGCGCCGGTGAATAATACTGCTCAACCCGAAGATACCGATGACGGTGAAAATATAACGGGATGACTTTTACCCAGGCCCCAGTCCCGATGCGCTTTGTTCGACCATTCACCATTAGTCGTGGTCGGGACGGGTACGGGGTTTTGCTCCGCCACGCAAAGCGCCCGGCTTCGACGTGGCTCCGCGTCGAGCTATTGAAAACCATAAATTCCTGTGCGGAGCTTCACTAAACGGTCGCTGGTAGATGGGGCGACGCTTGGCGACCGCCTGCGAACTTTACGGGCGGAGGCGGGCTGGTCGGTGGCCGATATCGGTCAGCAGATTCACGTTGCCCCGAAATATATAATTGCCATCGAAGAGTCACGCTACCGCGACTTACCGGGGTTAGTTTACGCGCGACAATTTGTCCGCCGTTACGCCGAAGCGCTGGCGACCGACGTGGCGATGGCGATGGACATCTTCGACCGCGAATACCAAGTTGTCACCCAAGCTAAACCAAGCGGCCGGCCGCTCCTAACGCCGCGGGCGCAAACAGAGTTTGCTTGGTATCGCCGCCACTTTCGGTTAATCGTCGCGGCGTTTTTAATCCTGACAGTTGGGACCTATATTGCCATCCAAGCGGCGCGAAATTTCCTGCCGCCGCAACTAGTAGTGTTTGACCCGACTGGCGATTTATCGACCACGGCCATGAACATCGCCGTCAAGGGCTGGACCGATCCGAACGCGACGGTGACCATCAACGACCAGGATGTCCAAACCTCGGGCGACGGCAAGTTTAACGAGTCAATCGATCTCCACCTCGGTCTGAATACGCTAAAAATCTCGGCCATTAAAAAACATAGTTCCGCAAGAATTATCACGCGACAAGTGTTAGTCGAGACGCCGAAATAAAAAAAAGAGGGGGGAAAGATGTGGCTATCATTTCCCCCCGCACGGATTTGTTGCTCCCTGGTGTGTGTGGGAGGCGCTTACTTCTTCGCGGTGATGGTGGTATCTCGTTGCTCGGTCACGATGACGACCTACCACGTCACGCCGTAGGAACTTTCAATGGCGGCATACATGGCCGTGATCCGCCGGTCTGGGTGTTGGGCGACGAAGGTAGACAGGTTGTTGGGCAGGTCGCTGCCGAAGCCCAGGACGTAGACCCCGTTGCCGTAGTCGGTCGCGACTGCTGTGCGAAGCGAGGTTATCGTCCGAGGTGGGCCA
>JBGPHQ010000074.1:0-5013 GCA_041484505.1 Patescibacteria group bacterium | reverse complement strand
TTGGAAGACGGGGTAGTGACAGTTAGCCGCGTGGCCGGGACGGCCCAGTTTCCGGCGGCCGGGATGTTGGTGGCCGCGATGAATCCCTGTCCGTGCGGTTATCTGCATGACCGTCAACGGCCGTGTCGTTGCGCGCCGAGTCAGATCCGGCGCTACCAGCAACGGATCAGCGGCCCGGTGCTTGACCGGTTTGATTTGTTTGTGGCCGTGCCGCGCGTGGCCGCGGCCGAAGTGTCAACGGCGCGACTGAACGATGATCCTCGTCAACTAATCACCTCTGCCCGCGCCAGTCAACAACAACGAAGCGGCGACTCGCGATCAACGAATAGCCAGCTCCGGGGCACCGACCTAGTCGCCGCTTGTCCGCTCGGCGAGGCGGAACGGCGGTTGCTGGGACAAGCGATGGAACGCTTGCAGTTTTCCATGCGGGCTTATCATCGTTTGATGCGGGTCAGCCGCACGATCGCCGATTTGGCTGGAGCGGAATCAATCAACACCAACCACCTAGCCGAAGCGTTGCAGTACCGCCCGCCCGCTAGTTTTCTATCGGCCGGAGTGTAGCCGACTAAAAGAAGGACAACGGATTGAGAAAACCACCGCCGGTCCGGATTTCGAAGTGCAGGTGGGTGCCGGTGGAACGGCCGGTCGAACCGACCATGGCGATAGTCTGACCCTGGGTCACGCGGTCGCCGACGCCAACGAAAATCTTGCTGGCGTGGCCGTAGAGGGTTTCATAACCGTTGCCGTGGTCAATGACGATATGTAAGCCATAGCCGCTCCGGTCGAAAGCCGCGAAAATCACCCGGCCGGCGGCGGCCGCGTAAATAGGCGAGGAATAATCGCCCTCAATATCAACGCCGGTGTGATAGCGGCCGCGGAAATACTGGTTGATGCGGTGATTGGTGGTGGGCCAGATGAACCGGGCGTGACCGGCCGGGGCCGACGGCGGCGGGGTACCGGAGTTAGAGCCGCCGTAAACCTGAGTTAAAAGTTGACGGGGGGTGGGGGCCGGGGTCGGCGGCGCCGGCGGCGCGCCACCGGGAATGATAATTTCCTGTCCGGGTTGAACAGCGTCGGCATCGGCTAAGTGATTGGACTCCAAAATGCTATTTTGATCGCCCTGGTATTTTTTTGCAATCGAGGCCAGGGTGTCACCGGACTTAACCGTGTAAAGATAACCTTCAACCGGGGGAATTTTTAATGACTGGCCGGGCTTGATAAAATCTTTATCGGACATGCCGTTGGCCCAAACTAAGGTTTGGCTGGTTAGTCCAAAACGGTGGGCGATGGTGCTAAGCGTATCACCCCCTTGGACGGTATAAGAAATAGTTTCCTGACGGTCAATGCCGCTGTTATTATTTACCACCTCGCCCCCGACCGCCAACTGCTCGGCCGGATTGTTATTCGGCGCCGCGACAGTTGCAGGTGAAGTGGCTGATGCTGGCAATGTCCCGCCGACGGCCGTTGTTGACGAATGAGTTGGGGCGACGGGTTTAGTGGAAGCCGTTTCGACGATTAAGTCGGAGGCCTCACTGTTCGAAAACGAGGCCCAAATGGCGTCCCGGCCGATTTCGTCCGGCCGAATAGTGCGGGCGAATATATTATTGCCGACCGCCAGCACGCCTAAGGTCACCAAGACGGCGTAGACGGCGTAGCGTTCTAAAAAATGGCCGAACGACCGAACTCCGGCTAGCCGGGGGTGGGTTCTGATCCGCTGGCGAACGGTCAGGTATTGTTTATAAACCGGCACCAGTAAGATCCGGAACAGCCCGCGTCCAATCCAGGCCAGCGGTTTACCTAACCCATACGTAAAAAACAGGCCGAGCCCGTTCTTCATCACCGTCAGCGTTCGGAAAATTCCGAGCGCGGTGCGGACCAGAATGTGTTTGATAGTCAGACTGATAACACGGCCTTTCTCGTAGTTATCCCTGTTTCACCGATCACCTCATTCCGCGCGTGAGCAGGAATAAAAACGGTTACAAAAACGCAACGCTGAGCATACCAGGGATACCGCCTTAGGTCAATCGAAGACGCTAGGAAAATTTACGCTAACTATAGCGCAAAAAACTAAACCTCTAAAAAATCTTGTAACCTTAGCCAAAAATTGGTATTATTTATGTCTATGGCAGTGGAAAAATACGACCATCAAGCGATCGAGCAGAAGTGGCAAGAACGCTGGCTGGAGACTGGCGCTTTCTCCGTTCCTAACGACATCAACGGCGACCGAAAGTATGTGCTCGACATGTTCCCGTACCCTTCGGCCGATGGTCTCCACGTCGGCCATCCGGAAGGCTACACCGCGACCGATATCTATGCGCGTTACCGGCGGATGAAAGGAGACACCGTGCTTCACCCGATGGGCTGGGACGCCTTTGGTTTGCCGGCCGAAAACTATGCCATCAAACAAGGTGTCCATCCGGCGGGGGTGACGGCGAAGAACATCAAGAACTTTAAACGACAAATTCAATCGATCGGTTTTTCCTACGATTGGAATCGGGAAATCAACACCACCGATCCGAAATATTACAAGTGGACGCAGTGGATTTTCTTGCAACTATTCAATAAAGGATTAGCCTACGAAAAAGAGGCGCCGATTTGGTGGTGTCCGAAAGATAAAACCGGATTAGCCAACGAGGAGGTCGTGAACGGCAAGTGTGACCGCTGTGGAACGACCGTCGAGAAAAAAATGTTGAAGCAGTGGATGTTGAAAATTACGGCCTACGCGGAACGATTACTGGCGGGCTTGGACAAACTCGACTGGCCGGACAGTATTAAAGCGCCTCAGCGGAATTGGATTGGGAAGAGTGAAGGGGCGGAAGTGAAGTTTGAGATTGAGGGCTCAAAAAATTACGTCCTGCTTCACGGTTTTACCGGCTCGCCGAACGATAACTTTTTTCCGTGGTTAAAAAAGGAACTTGAGAGTCGCGGGTCTGAAGTTTCAGTCCCCGTTTTGCCGTCGACTGATGATCCGGATGTTTATGAGCAGGTTGAGTCAGTTATTAAGAAAGAATCATTTGACGAAAACACCGTGCTCCTCGGTCACTCACTAGGCGGTGTTGTGGCGCTGAAAGTCTTGGAGCGTCTAAAAAAGCCGATCAAGAAACTTGTGCTTGCCGCCAGTTTTTCCGCACCGAAATTCAAAGACAAGAAAAGGCCGTTTGAAGATCGGTTTGACTGGAAGTTCGACTGGGACAAGATTCGGAAGAACGCCAGCCAGGTTGTGATCTTGGGGGATACGACCGATGATGCGGTTCCAGCAGAACGAGCCCATGAATTACTGACCAAACTAGGCGGTAAAGTCATTCGTTTCGCGGCAGTTGAGCCACATATTTGTGCAAAAGAAGAGCCGGAAGTTTTGAAGGCAATCTTTGATAGTCTCAAGGTCTTCACCACTCGCCCGGACACGCTCTTCGGCGCCACGTATTTAGTATTGTCGCCGGAGCATACATTGGTCAGTCAGATAACAACCCTCAAACAAAAATTAGCAGTGCAAAAGTATATAAAAACAGTGGCGGCGAAGTCGGATCTCGAACGCACGTCGTTAGAAAAAGAAAAAACGGGCGTGTTCACCGGCGCGTTTGCGATTAATCCAATCAACAATGAAAAGATCCCGGTCTGGATTGCGGACTACGTGCTCATGAGCTATGGGACAGGAGCGATCATGGCCGTACCGGCACATGATGAGCGCGATCACGAATTTGCGGTGAAATACAAATTGCCAATTCGAGAAGTCATCGTTCCAGAATTTGAAGACGAAGGTTCGAAACGACAATCCAACAAGCCCACGGTCATCAGGAAAACCATTTACGCTCTCGTCCGTAACCCTAAGAATGATACTTATCTGGGACTTGACTGGAAGAACTACTACTGGAATACCCTGATTATCGGCGGGGTCGATGAAAACGATCCGATCGAAGCGGCTAGAAAAGAAATTATGGAAGAAACCGGCTACAAAAATGTTCGGTACGTCAAGTCACTAGGCGGACAGATCGGATATTACTACGCCGCGCATAAACAAGAGAACCGGGTGGCCGATGCGGTGGGTATGTTGTTTGAACTCGAAGATGAAAATAAGCTGGAAGTGAAGGAGGCTGAACTATCGAAGCACACCCCGAAGTGGTTATCTCGCGAAGAAATCGGCAAGTTTTTAAACATTTCCTCGCAACGTTATGTATGGGAACGGTATCTGGCTGACGGCGGTACGTTTGTTGGCGAAGGACAGCTGGTGAACTCAGGTGAATTTTCGGGTATGCGCTCTGAAGAAGCGCGCAAGAAAATCACTATTAAGTTTGGCCAACCAAAGGTTCAATACAAACTCCGCGACTGGGTCTTTTCCCGGCAACGCTATTGGGGCGAGCCGATTCCGTTGGTCCATTGTCAGCACTGCGTTGAGATTGTTGAATCAACTCCTCATCACCATGAACTTTCCTCCGCGAATGAGTGGCAGGCGTGGCTTGATGGTGAGCAGACGATGAATGATGCGTCACTGGCGAAGGAAGTTTCGTCGGATAGCAAACACTCCCATCATTACGTCAAAGTAACCTTTGGCGCGAATGTTGGGTACTGGCGGATAAAGCAGGTGAAAAATAATTCGCTAACGCTCAAGCACGTTCTACCCGGCATCATTCTTGATAAAGAAGACCAGTTACCAATTTTATTGCCGGATGTCAAAAAGTACGAACCAACCGGCACCGGTGAATCGCCGTTGGCGAATGTATCGGAGTGGGTAAACGTCACTTGCCGCGTCTGCGGCCATCCGGCCAAACGCGAAACAAACACGATGCCGCAGTGGGCGGGATCATGCTGGTACTATTTACGTTTTTGCGACCCACTTAATGACAAAGAATTCGCGTCGGCGGAAGCGATGAAAGTTTGGCTGCCGGTTGATCTGTACGTCGGCGGCGCGGAACACGCAGTTCTGCATCTCCTGTATGCCCGGTTCTGGCACATGGTGCTGTATGACATCGGTGCAATTCCGTCCAAGAACGACAAGGGCGAAAGTATGGCCGAGCC
>JBGPHQ010000073.1:0-5032 GCA_041484505.1 Patescibacteria group bacterium | reverse complement strand
TCACGCAAAATACTGAGCCCACCGACGCCCGAATCAAAGAAACCAACCATGGGGGTTATTCTGCGCGAATCAGTTTCAGTATCTCTTCGCGGCGCGTCACCATTTCCTCTTTCGTTTTCGCCTCGACCGTTAGCCGGAGAAGCGGTTCAGTATTCGACGGGCGGAGGTTGAACCACCAGCTTGGGTATTCGACAGTCAGACCGTCAATCTCATCGCGTAGGTGGTCACCATAAACCGCTTTTATTCTGGCCAGCGTCGCTTTGACATCATCGACTTTCGAGTTTACCTCTGCGTCGTGCGCATAAATATCAATGTCTTTGACCAGCTGAGACAGCGGTTTGTCCTGACCACTTAAAAAGTCCAGTCCGGCCACCATCGCATCCAAGCCGGAATCGGCGAAGTAATGGTCGCGGAAAAAGAAGTGGCCGGAAATTTCGCCGCCGAACGGCGCGTTATTTTCCCGCATGGCCGGTTTCATGTAGGCGTGGCCGACGGCCGATCGAATCGGCCGCCCGCCCGCCTTGATGATTTCTTCCGGCACCATGTGCGAACAGATGAGATTATAGACAATCGCCGAACCAGGGTAGAGCTTCAGGAATTGTTTGGCCAGCAAAGCCAGCAGTACATCGCCGGAAATTCGCTGGCCTTGTTCGTCAGTGAAAAACATCCGATCGGCGTCGGCATCGAACGCGACGCCGACATCGGCCCTCGCGGCTAGCACCGCCGCTTTCAAACCATCCAGCGCGCCGGGAGCCAATGGATTTGGATTCCGGCCGGGAAAATTGCCGTCCGGTTCAACATTAATGGCCGACCATTTGAACGGCAGGCGCGCCATCACGTCGGGCAGAAAACGGCTGACCGTGCCATGGCCGGGGTCAACGACTACTTTCAGTTTACGTACATTTGTCGATTTGCTGAATGACAGCACTTGTTTAATGTACGAGGGTTGAATATCAAATTGGGAAAAGGCTCCAAGCACAGCCGCTTCTTTATCGTATCCATCATTGGCCACCAGTTCGCCGATTTGCTTGATACCTTGATCACCGAACAACGGAATGGCCCGATCGCGAGTGAACTTCACGCCGTTCCACTCCGGCGGGTTGTGCGAAGCCGTTACCATCGCCCCCCCATCAAATCCATATTTTCCCACGGCAAAATATAGGGCGTCCGAGGTCACCACCCCGATATCCACCACCTCCACCCCGAGACTGCGGATCCCCTCAATTAGCGCCGTTTGTAACTCGGGCCCGGAAATTCTCACATCGCGACCACAAACAACTCGTTTAGGCTTAAGAAACGTGGCATAGGCTTTCCCAATATTTTTACCAATTTCCGCGTTCAAATTTTTTCTCCAAATCCCGCGGATGTCGTAAGTCTTAAAGATTGACGGGTCGACATTCATACGGCAATACAGACAGTCAATGAATAGAAATAGTGTAGCGTATTTTTTTGATAAATAAAAGTTGAGTCGGCTGGAAAAAAATGGTATAGTCTACCCGCATGTTCCTCCATACCTGGCACCCTCATCCGCTCATCGCCACGCTCGGCGGCCTCCAGCTTCACTGGTACGGCTTGTTGTTGGCCGTGGCGGCGCTGGTCGGGATCGGGGTCATTGGACTGACCAGCCGACGCTACCAGCTTGACCAGAACCGCCTGTTCGATCTGGCGCTAATAGTCCTGGTCGCCGGTTTTATCGGTGCGCGGCTTTATCACGTGCTGAACGAATGGACTTATTATCAAACTCACGCCACAGAAATATGGAAAGTCTGGAACGGCGGGCTGGCGCTTCATGGCGGGTTGATCGCCGGACTGATCGCCTTGATCGGGCTGACCAAACGGTGGAAATTAGATACTTGGTTAATCGCCGATATCTCCGCGCCGGCTTTTGCCCTGGCCCAGGCGATCGGCCGCTGGGGTAATTATTTCAATCAGGAACTTTTTGGCAAACCAACCGCGCGGCCGTGGGGTATTCCGATCGACATCGTAAATCGTCCCTCAGCCTATATTACCCAAAGTTATTTTCATCCGACCTTCCTGTACGAATCGCTTGGTTTGATGGTGATCGCGGCGCTGTTGTGGTGGATGCACAGGCGACGCTGGAAAAAAACGCCCTCAACTTCTCGTTTTGGCGCGATCGCGCTCACCTATCTAATTTTAGCCGCCGCGCTACGGATCACGATTGAGACCATCCGCGTCGATCGCACGCCGATTATCGGCGGCTTGCGGTTGCCGATTCTGGTTGGTTTTATTATCATGGTTGTCGCGGTTGGTATTTTAGCCACTCGTTTTCGCCGCTCCCATGCCAATTAAAATAGATTCCCAGTTGAAAAAACTGCTCGGCGCCGAACTCAAGCGTCAGCGCGAAGGTTTGTCGCTGATCGCCTCGGAAAATATCGCCTCGCCGGCGGTGCTTCAGGCGGTCGGTAGTGTCTTGACCAATAAATATTCCGAAGGTTATCCGGGGCGGCGTTATTACGGCGGTAATCAGTTTATCGATGAAATTGAAAAACTGGCCATTACCCGGGCGAAAAAACTTTTCGGGGCCGACCACGCCAATGTCCAGCCGCATGCCGGGGCCATCGCTAATATCGCGGTCTTTTTTGCCTTTTTAAAACCCGGCGATAAAATCTTGTCGATGAGCCTGCGCGCCGGCGGACACCTGACGCACGGTTATTCGCGAAATTTATCCGGGCAAGTGTATACGGTCGTCCACTACGGCGTAAACGCCGACGGTTTTATCGATTATAATGAAGTGGAACGTCTGGCTCACGAACATAAACCAACCATGATCATTTCCGGCGCCTCGGCCTATCCGCGCCAGATTGATTTTAAACGTTTCGGGGCGATTGCTAAGGAGGTTGGCGCGTATCACTTAGCCGACGTGGCCCACGTGGCCGGTTTAATAGTAGCGGGCTTACATCCCGATCCGGTGCCGTATGCCGACGCCGTCACTATGACCACCCACAAAACGCTTCGCGGTCCGCGCGGCGCGATTATTCTGTGCCGGGCCGAGCATGCTGACCTGATCGATAAAGCCGTCATGCCCGGCATTCAGGGCGGTCCGCTCGACCATGTCATCGCCGGCAAGGCGCAAGCCTTCGCCGAAGCGCTCACGCCCGCCTTCAAAAAGTACCAGCAACAAGTCGTCAAGAATGCGGCGCGGCTGGCTGAAACATTGCAGGCCCACGGTTTGCCGTTAGCGACCGGCGGCACGGATAATCATCTGGTCCTAGCCGATGTCACGCCGCTTAACCTGACCGGCGCGGCGGCCGAAGCGCTACTTGAGTCGGTCGCGATCTACGTCAATAAGAATCTGATACCGCATGACCAGCGTAAGGCCATGGATCCGTCCGGCATCCGTCTGGGGACGCCTTCGCTCACCTCACGCGGACTGAAGGAAAAAGATGTGGAGCAATTGGCCCATCTGATGTTAGAGTTACTGCAGGCGCCAACGAATCCGGCCATCAAACGCAACGTCGCCGCCGCCGTCCGCACACTAACCAAACGTTTTCCAATTTATCCTGGATTGAGGGCATGATCCCGTTAGAAGTTCGGTTTTCGAGAACGTAAATTTATGTGCCACAAAAACGTTTCTTTCTACAACCGATTTGTGACGACCAAGGCTTGTGAGGCATTTATCGGACTGAAAATTTTTCAAGTTCAGCTCGCGAGACAGATGCTTTTTTATTCTTGTGAACTTCTAACGGGATGAAGGTAATCAAACTTGATGGCCGTCGCGCGGCTAACCGAATGTTGGTCCGGTTGAAAAATAAAGTGCGTCGCTCTATGCGACCAATCACCTTAGCCACGATCCTAGTCGGCTCGCGTTATGATTCAGCGCTGTATGTAAGACTCAAGCGTCGCGCGGCGGCTGGCGTGGGCATCCGAACTGAGGCCCACCATCTCGCCTCGACCGCCACCCAATCAACATTAGAAAAACTAATCAAGACACTAAATCGTCGCCCGGACATCAACGGTATTTTGTTGCAACTTCCGCTTCCAAAAAGACTGAGCGCCGATTTGGCGGTGGCGGCGATTGACCTGCACAAAGACGTGGACGGATTTCGGCCGGATAATACCCTAGTCGTTCCGCCGCCGGTGGCCGCGGTTCTGAAGCTCATCGCCCTTGGTCAGCCGCGACCGAATTCTTTCGCGGTCATCGTCGCTCAATCATCGGTTTTTACCGAGCGTTTGGCCCAAGCCTTAGACCGAGCCGGCCACTTCGCCGCCGTGATTGAACCGCACCGGCGTCTAAAAGACATTACCACCCAGGCAGATATCGTCGTAACCGCGCTCGGGACCGGCTCACGATTAACCGCCCGCGACATTAAACGCGGCGCCATATGCGTCGATGTTGGAATTAGGGCCCACGGTAAAAAAACGGTCGGCGACATCAGTCCGTCCGTGTGGACCAAGGCTAAAGCCGTCAGCCCCGTTCCGGGCGGAGTCGGTCCGTTGACAATTTCCTGTGTCCTAGAAAATACTTATTTGTTAGCCACCCGCATATGAAACTTTTCCTCCGTTGGTTGATCGGCGCCGCGGCCATCATGTTAGTCGGCTATCTAGTGCCCGGCGTGCATGTCACCGGGCTCTGGGCCGCCCTCCTGACCGCGCTTATCTTAGGCGTTTTGAATGCCCTGCTCCGTCCAATTATAATTTTCCTAACTTTGCCCGTCACGATTCTAACGCTGGGCCTATTTACGCTCGTCATTAACGCCGGCATATTCCTGCTGGCCAGCACGATCGTTAAAGGATTTACCGTTGATTCGTTTGCGGCGGCTTTCTTTGGATCGCTGTTGCTCTGGTTGGTCAATTGGGGAATGTCTGGCGTGGTCAAGAAATAAAAAAGAACCGCGTCTACCTGGCGCGGTTTTTCGTATCTCACTTGCCTTGGCCGTTGGCCAGCCGGGTGAAGTTATTTACGGTCACCTCATTCACGGGGAAATGGGCAGTCGCCGAGAGATAACCCATATCGTCGGGCGAACCCCGAATCGTGAGCGACGATCCTACTGGCCATGGATCTTTCCCGATT
>JBGPHQ010000072.1:0-5046 GCA_041484505.1 Patescibacteria group bacterium | reverse complement strand
CGAATTCTTAATCAAACGTCTGATCGGATTGCCCGGCGAGCGGGTCACTATTAACGACGGTAAAATCACGATTTTTAACGCCGCTCATCCAGACGGCATGGTGATTAACGAACGAGATTATTTGTCGGCCGATGTGGCGACCTTCGGCAATCTTGATTTGACCCTCACCGGCGACCAGTACTTCGTGCTGGGCGACAACCGACCGGCCAGTCTTGACTCGCGGAGTTTTGGCCCGATCGTCAGGAAAGATATTATCGGTCGGACCGCTCTCCGAGCTTGGCCGTTGTCCCGGGCCGCGACTTTCCCGACGCCGAAAATATTTTCAACTCCGCCCACTTCTTAATTTTTTATGGCCCGCGAATTACAACCGCCCCAACTCCTGCGCGGCATGAAGGATATCCTGCCAGTTGATCAACCATACTGGTGGTGGATTTTCGATACGGTGCGGAACTTGGCCGAGTGTTACGGCCATGAGCGGATTGAAACGCCGGCGCTCGAAGCGACCAGCCTTTTTACCCGCTCCATCGGCGATACGACCGATGTGGTGGGCAAAGAAATGTACACCTTTACCGATAAAAGCGGCGATAACGTCAGTCTCCGACCGGAGGGCACCGCTGGCGTGGTGCGGGCATACATCGAACATGGCATGTTGAACTTGCCCCAGCCGGTTAAGCTCTGGTATTTTAGCCCATTTTTCCGCCATGACCGGCCGCAAGCCGGACGTTACCGCCAGTTTTGGCAATTCGGCTACGAAGTTTTCGGCGGCCAGCAGGCGATCCTCGAAGCCCAGTTGATTTTAATGACGCGGGCGTTATACACGGCCGTCGGTTTGGAAACGACGATGCAGATTAACAGCATCGGCGACAAGACCACCCGGGCCCAGTATGCCAAGTTATTGCAAGCCTTCTTAAAAACCAAAAAATCTGAGTTGAACGAAGAACAGCGCCTGACCTTGCAAAAAAATCCGATGCGCCTGCTGGATAGCAAAGATCCGCATCTGCAGGAACTACTGACGGACGCGCCGCAGATGCTGGACTCGCTGGACGAAGCGTCCCAGAAACATTTCCAAGAGGTGCTCGGCTACCTCGACGAGCTCGATATTCCCTTCGTGCTCAATCCGCGCTTGGTGCGCGGACTTGATTATTACAACCGCACCGTCTTTGAATTTTGGGCTAGCGACGACGAAGCCGGCCAGGTCAGTCTCGGCGGCGGCGGACGGTATGATACCTTAGTCGAATCGCTTGGCGGCCGACCGACCCCGGCCATTGGTTTTGCCGGCGGGATTGAACGGATTATTCTGAAACTTAAAGAAAAACAGATAGCCGCCCGCTCCGCGCCGACGCCGGAGGTCTTTATCGCCCAACTGGGTGATCCGGCGCGGCGGAAAATGCTGAAACTGTTTGAACAATTGCGGTTACAGGGCGTCCGCGTGGCCGAGAGCATGACCAAAGACGGAATCAAACAGCAACTGGAAGCGGCTAATAAACTCGGCGCCCACTACACCCTGATCGTCGGCCAGAAGGAGATGATGGACGACACGATTTTAATCCGCGATATGGAAAACGGCATTCAGGAAGTCGTGCCGTTCGCCAAGGTCGACGGCGAAATAAAAAAACGCCTAGACAAAAACCGCGCTAACGGCATCGTGCCGGTCACCGGCCAAGTCGTGTTGGAACGCCTAGACAAATACAAAGACGAAGCCCCGGCTGAAGAGGAAGCGCCGGTGCCGCGCGATATTGACGGTGATGCTTAAGGATCCGGCCTGCCTATTTTGTAAAATTGTGGCGCGGGAAATTCCGAGCACCGCGATTTTTGAAGATGGGGAATTTTATGTTTTTCCCGATATTCATCCAAAAGCGCCGGTCCATCTGTTGATTATTCCGAAAGACCACGTGATGGCCTCGGTGGCTGACATGCAGGATGGTCAAGAAGAAATATTGGGAGCGATGCTTCACCGCGCCAAACTCCTGGCCGAACAGCAGGGGATAGCCGACCAGGGCTATCGTTTAGTCTTCAACGTTCGTCATTATGGCGGCCAAATAGTTGACCACATCCATTTGCACCTGCTGGGCGGCCAGCCGCTGGGGCCGCTAGGGTAAGGGATGTATATTCAAACCGGCTCTTTACAATAGAGTTTACAATAGAAATATTTTTGTTTACAAAAGAGTCCAGATAAAAGTTTGACAACCCATCCCGAACATGGTACAGTCGGTGAGCTTATGTTTGTCATCCAACCACCGTTGAAACGGAACATTTTGAAAGGAGGTGCGACGCCATGATTGAAGTCAAGAAACGGGAAAATGAATCCGCGGAAAGCTTAGTCCGTCGGTTCACTAAGCGGGTCCAGCAAAGCGGCGTCCTAATTCGCGCTAAAAAGCGCCGTTTTTACGAAAGTCCGAAAAATAAACGGGCCGTTCGCGTCGACGCTCTGCGCCGCCAAGCCATCCGCGAGCAACGCGAAATTCTCCGTCGCCAGGGCAAACTTGAAGAATACGACCTAAAGAAACGCGGACCGCGCCGCAAACCATTACCGCGCATTCCCTCGACGCTCTAAGACGCTATGCCGATTCATCAGCAGATTGAGCAGGACTACCTGACCGCCTTTAAGGCTCATGACCAGGCGCGGGTTGACGTCTTGCGCTTGGTTAAGGCGGCTCTCAAGAACGCGGAAATAGATTTACGCAAACATGAATTGTCCGACGCCGAGGCGACCGCGGTTTTAATGAAAGAGGCGAAACAGCGTAAAGAATCGATCGCCATGTATCAGCAGGGGAATCGGCCCGAACTGGCGGCCATCGAAACGGCCGAACTGGCGGCCATCTCGGCCTACCTGCCGGCCCAAATGAGCGACGCCGATCTAGCGTCCGTGGTCGCCGGTGTCATCGCCGAACTTAAACCGACCGTTAAGGATTTCGGTAAAGTGATGTCGGCGGTGATGGCCAAGGTCAAAGGCCAAGCCGACGGCAGTCGTGTCTCAGCGGCGGTCAAACAACAGCTCAAATAGTCAGGTCTCAAAAACATTAATCGCACAATCCATTTTTCGATGCGTCGCTCGAATATGCTGAAACAACGCGCCATCATCCTCGCCTGCCTTCTGCTTGTCGGCGGCGCGTTTTTGTTTGCTGGCGGGGCATCGCACGCGCAAACGTCCACCTCATTCAGCATCGAATCGATCGGCGGCCAGGTCGGATTGGGCCAGACCGACCTGAAGCAAATTGTCATTAACGTCATCCGCTGGGCGCTGGGGATTCTGACCTTGGTGGCGGTGTCTTACATGATCTACGGCGGTTACGTCTGGCTGACCTCCGGCGGGAACGAACAACGCATCGAAAAAGCCAAGCAAATAATTCTGCAAGCGGCCATCGGTTTAGTGATTGTCCTATTGGCTTGGGCGATTGTGTTTTTTGTGGTCCGAACGTTCGTTAATACCGCGGCTAATAGTAACAATACCAATGGGCCACCGCCGAGATGTCTCAACATCAACGACTGTCCCGATACTTCCGGAACTTTTGATATCTCCGCTGTTAACACTTGCGCCGCGCCGCCTAATACTTTCGCCAACGTGCCGCGCTCGAGCGCCGTATCTTTCACTTTCAATACGGACTTAAAAATAAATGTCAGTAATCTGCCGACTGACCCGATTTACCTGGCCGTGACGGCCGGCGAATTGCAAATCCAAAAGTGTGTTGATACCAATTGTACTAATGTCATTTCGCCGAATCCTAAACCGGTTGATAACCAGGTGTATACGCCGGGCTCGACTACCACCGGCACTAAAACTGCGCCGCTGGCGGAGTGGTTAGCGAGTAACAACACCCTGACGTTTTATCACCTGTCGTTCAGCGACGTCCCGGCTGAATCGCGCTTGTTTGAACCGGCTACGACTTACCGCATTCGCGTGCCGAAGGACACTAATTCCAAGGCCTTGATCGACATTCGCGACCGGGTCCTGTCGAACTGCCGCACCGATCCGAACATCATCGGCAACGATGTGCCAAATTGCCAGGATTCAAGCGACGGCAAATACCTCGAATACAAATTTACCACGAGCGTCACCGATATCAACGGCCAGCCGTTGCTTGTGCGGAGCACCGCGCCGTCGTCCGACTATTTGACCAACTCGGCGCTCAAGGTCGATCGCAACGTGCCGCGTCCGGCCGTGCTCGGCATTGATTTTTCCGCCGGTCTCGATCCGGTGTCGGTCTCGACCGCTAACTTCCGCGTTTATAAAATAACCGGTGTGCCGGATGATTTAATCAAAGGGACTTGTGGCGGCGGCGAATGTCCGGGGACCCAAATAGATACTAGTAAATACGTCATTCGCGTTAATAGTGGTGGCACCGGCGCGTGGTTGCAATTCGCTGACCCGAAGGAATGGTACGAACCGTTCACCTGGTACAAGGTGGTGGTGGAGAATATGCGCAATTTGTGTGGGACGGCCGCGCCGAAACAGGTCTGGGCGTTCGAAACAAACGACGTCACGCCGGGCGTGGACTTCGTCTATCCGAGCGACGGGTTCCCGGCCGCCTGTCCGGTCACCGAAGTTTTCGCCCAGTTTAAAACCTCGATGTGGGACATTACCCAAGGCACAACCTGCCAACTCGGCCAAGCCACCTCGTTTAATACTAAAGCGTTGGTGCGCGATACGACGGCCAAGAGCAATGTCACGCTCCGCAGTTTTAATTTTAATCAACCACCGAGCGGAGCCACCGATCCGAACAATTACTGTAAACATCTCAGCTTTGATCCCTCGACGGCCGGCCTGCCGGCTGACCACACCTATGCCGTCGGCTTGACTTCGACCCGCGTCGTTAACCAAAACGGCGACTCGCTCGAATACGGCAGTCCGGTGCCTGGCTTCACGCCCAAGAGCGGGACGCCGGCTTGGAGTTTCACCGTCGCGCCGGCCGACAAGTGCTACCAAGCGCCGTATATTTCCCAGGTTGATCCGGGACATGATACAAATGGCGCCTGCATCTCGGTGCAGGGTAATTATTTCGAGAAGGTCAATCAGCCGGACACCAAGCCGAATGCGCCGGATCCGGG
>JBGPHQ010000071.1:0-5083 GCA_041484505.1 Patescibacteria group bacterium | reverse complement strand
CTCATACTGCCAGGCGCGAATCGCTTCTCCGTTGGCGCACATAAACACCATTCGCTCGCCGCGACGAATTAAATCGGCGGTTAACGCCACGGTAAAAAATGACGCTCCGGCTTTTGACGTCCCATGGATTAGGATCGGCCAGTCCGCCAGGCCTCGGGCATGATTTGCTCGGCGTTTTCGATGTCTGATTCAATTTCCGGTTCCGCTATTCCAGGTTGTTCGAATTCACCTTCCATGGAAAATAGTGTATCATAAACCAATTCGACCAACTAACCCACCACGCCCATGAAATATACCCTCCCCAAGCTCCCCTACGCCTATAACGCCCTGGAGCCGTATCTTGATGCGAAGACGATGAAGATCCATCATACTAAACACCACCAAACCTACATCGACAAGTTAAACGCAGTCTTGGACAAGCATCCTGATATTGCTGACGAACCGCTGGAACAACTACTGGCCAATCTGGAAACTTTAAAAATTCCCGAAGCGGACAAAAAGATGATCCGCAACCACGGCGGCGGCCACACCAATCACACCTTATTCTGGCAAATTATGGGGCCGACCAAAGCCGTTGATAAAGAGCTGGTTAAAGGCATTGCCAAAGAATGGCAGTCGTTAGATGCTTTCAAAAAAACGTTTACCGACCTGGCTACCGCTCTTTTTGGCAGTGGTTGGGTTTGGCTGGCGCGGGATGACCAAGATAAACTTCATCTTCACGCTCTGTCGAATCAAGATTCTCCACTGCTTCATGGCCACACCCCGATTATCGGTCTCGACGTCTGGGAACACGCCTACTATCTCAAATACCAAAACAAGCGCGCCGATTATATTGCCGCTTGGTGGTCGGTGTTAAAACTACTGCCTTAAAGATTGAGCGATTAAACTGCCCGGGCTGGAGTCGAAGAAACTAGGTCAGTGTAGACAACTAAATAGCGAGTATATTTGCCTTGGCGTTGATCCCACTGTCCGGCGCAGGTGTAGAGGGTGAGATGGCTGTACTTGGACAGCGGGGCTAGTTGGGTTGAGGTGATACTGCCGGAGGGATACTGGGCTATTTTTTTTACCCGAAAGGTATGGATATTCCCGCGCGCGTCGGTAATTATTATCCGGTCGTGTTTTTTTTGCCGCGCTAACAGACAAAAAACTGCCGGTCGGAAATGTTGGTCGGTCAGGTGACCGTACATTATCGCCGTGCCGACCTGTCCGGGCACCGCTCCCTGGGCATACCAAGCGACCACTCTTGATGATGACGGCAAACGCATCACCTTTCTAAAGGTCAGTCCTTGCGCTTCGATTGTCGCGGACAGCGCCAGCCGGGAAATCTTAATTTTTACCGGGGTGGTAGCTTTGACTTTCACCTTAGCAAAAACCGCGGCCGGTGATAATACCCAAACCACCGCGATCAGACTAAGGATGAGAACGGAGCGCCTGGTCAACATAGAATTTAATGATGTCCGATCGCCTGTTGCACCGTTTCCAACGCCAAGGTGGCGCATTTCAAGCGGGCCGGATTAATTTCGACTCCTAATAATTTCACCGCCTCATCGTTTTTCAGCCGGTTAACATCGGCCCGCGACATGCCTGTCAGTTTTTCGCTGAGCATGGAGGCGGAGGCAATGGTGATGGTGCATCCGCGACCGAAGAATTTAACCTCGCTCACTTTGTCATCGGCATCAAACGCCAAATAAAAATCCAGTTCATCGCCACACAGCGGGTTAGCGCCGTGGGCTTTGGCTGTCACGCCCTGAAGCTCGCCGAAGTTCCGCGGCTTTTTGTAATGATCCATGATGTTGTCTCTGTACATGTCCAAAATCATATATATAGTCGCTGGCCCCCCCTGTCACCGTCTTTGGCGGGACCCCGCCCGGGGCGGTGGCCCGCGGAGGGGGTTTGGGGGTGGCGGGAGTAGTGGTCGAGAATATTGTCCTGATACATTGCTAGGCTCACGCGAATGTCTCCTTGATTTTATTTATCCCTTTCACTAGTCTATCAATATCTTCCGTCGTGTTGTACAGGTAACATGACGCCCGAGCGGTGGCCACCAATCCGAACCTTTGATGCAACGGCTGGGCGCAATGATGTCCGGCGCGCACCGCGATATGTTGCTCATCAAGTATCGAACCAATGTCGTGGGGATGGACGCCATCGATAGTGAAGGCAAAAATTGCCCCGCGTCCGTTACCTACCCCACTTGATAATCCGTTTCCTACCACCCTTGATGGGGGGGGTCGCGAAGACTGAACCCAACCCCCCTGCCCGAGGGGGGTCGCGCCGGGGGGGAGGGAGGGAGCACCCAGCACTGTTAAACCAGCCATGTTTGCAATCTTCTCCAATCCGTATCTCGTTAACTCCTGTTCATGTTTCCAAACGTTGTCCATGCCGATGGCCGACAAGTAATCTATGGCCGCGCCTAACCCAATCACTCCGGCAATATTCGGTGTACCAGCTTCAAATTTATATGGCAGTTCATTCCAAGCCGCTTGTTCTTTCGTGACCTCTAAAATCATATCGCCGCCGCGCTGGTACGGTTCCATGGTTTCCATAATTTCCTGTTTTCCATACAGTACGCCCATCCCGGTTGGCCCGAGCATTTTGTGGCCGGAGAAAACCAGGAAATCACAGTCGAGATCTTGGACATCAACTGGCATATGCGGCACCGATTGCGCGCCATCAACCAGAATCTTGGCGCCAACCGCATGCGCTTTCTGGGCCAACATCTTTACATCATTCACCGTGCCCAGGACATTCGACATTTGCGTGATCGCCACCAGTTTTACGCCTTTAAGCAGATCATCAATGTTCGACAGGTCGAGTTGGCCATCAACCGTGACAGAAAACCACCGCAGGACAATACCGCGTTCATCGCGCAATCGTTGCCAGGGAACAATATTCGCGTGATGCTCCATTTCCGAAAGAAGAATAACGTCTCCTTTTCGAAATGTTTGACCAAAGCTGTCGGCTACCAGGTTAATTCCTTCCGTTGTTCCCCGAACAAAAATAATTTCCTTTACACTCTTGGCGTTGATGAACTGACGAACCTTCTCTCGCGCTCCTTCGTAGGCATCAGTGGCTTTCATCGACAGTTCGTAAATCCCCCGATGGACATTGGCATACGATTCTTCATAAAACTTTCGTTCCGCGTCAATTACCGCTTGCGGTTTCTGCGACGAGGCGGCCGAGTCTAAGTAGACCAAGCCGGGATTGGTTCGGAAAATGGGGAAGTCGTTTTTTAACTTTGCAGAATCAAACATATAGTTAGTTTTTCATCATTCGGCGGCAGTTTTTATGGCCGCATGTGCAAGGCTCATTTTCACCAAAAGCCATTTCATAACCATAGTCAGATGTAATTTCCTCACCTTTGTGAATTGTCCGAGTAGCGCGATCTCCCATCCAGCGCCGATCAAGGTGCGTATTGGGGAAACAAGAATGATTTATAAACCTAGCAGGTTCAGCATAAAGGATGTATTGGCCATGTGTAAAAGCTGAAACATAGGTTTGTTCTTTTTTGATCAGTTTCTTCACTTGGTTCTTGGCCAATATTTTCGCGCCAATCCAATGCACCACAACTTCATCTTTTCGAAAGCTCCGGCCTGCAAAAACACCCAGGCCATGAATCTTTGACTTCTTCACAATGAGGTTAGGCGAGGACATGGGTCAGCGAAAACTTCTGTTCAAGTATACTAAGAATCTTTTGTTGCCATGATTCGTCAACAATTTTTTTCAGTATCGGTACAATAAATCCACTCACCACCATCGCCTCAGCCTGTGCTTCCGATAATCCCCGCGACATCAGATAAAATTTCTGTTCCGGATCAACCGGTTTGGCCGTCGCGCCGTGACTGGCTTTTACTTCGTTGGCTTCGATTTCTAACCCAGGCACGGCGTTGGCTTTCGCGTCGGCCGACAGCAACAATGAATCCTGCTGAAGAAAATCATTACTATTCTGCGCGTCCTTCATAATCTTGATCATCCCGTAAAACTCGAGTATTGACCTCCCGCCCAAGACGGCCCGAAACTCGGTCCGGCCGCGGGTATTCGGCGCGGCGTGCGTCGTGTCTAACTGAAGGTTCAAAAGATCATCATCTTGGCCAAGAAAAATCCCCAAGATATCAGCCTCGGCTCCCTCACCAGCGAGAACAATTTCACGACTGCGCTTTTCGGGAATTGAAGTCAAGACTGGCACGATGTAGGTCAGTTTTTGGCCGGCCTGAACCAGAATCTGATCCCGAACTTTATCCAGAGTATCAATAAGGATCATCCCACACTTCCTTCCATCTCCAACTGTATTAGTTTATTCAACTCCACCGCGTATTCCAATGGCAGTTCCTTCACAATCGGTTCTATAAACCCGCTCACAATTAACCCCGTGGCCGTCGGCTCATCAAGCCCGCGCGACATCAGGTAAAATAATTGTTCTTCGCCCACTTTTGACACCGTTGCTTCGTGGCCGAGCGTCACCTCTTTGGCCCGGATTTTCATGGTCGGATACGTGTCTGAGCGAGACAATGGATCAAGAATTAAGGCATCACACTTCACATTCGATTTTGAACCTTTTGCACTCGGGGCCATGTGGACTAAGCCGCGATACGACGTTCGGCCGCCGTCCTTAGAAATAGACTTCGAGGTAATAATTGACGACGTTTCGGGGGCGTTGTGGATAGCTTTGCCACCCGCGTCTTGATGCTGGCCCTTTCCGGCGAAAGCGATCGATAAGACCTCGCCGTGCGCTTTGCGGCCCATCAAATAGACGCTTGGATATTTCATGGTCACGCGCGACCCTAAATTTCCGTCAATCCATTCCATCGTCCCTTCCTCATCAACACGAGCGCGTTTGGTGACCAGGTTATAAACATCCTTTGACCAGTTCTGAATGGTTGTATATCGCACCCGAGCGCCCTTCCCAACAAATATTTCCACGACTGCCGCGTGGAGCGAATCGCTGGCATAGACCGGAGCCGTACACCCTTCAACGTAGTGAACATACGAACCTTCTTCGGCGATGATCAACGTCCGCTCAAACTGACCCATGTTCTTAGCGTTAATCCGGAAGTAGGCTTGGAGCGGCATTTCAACCCGCACG
>JBGPHQ010000070.1:0-5203 GCA_041484505.1 Patescibacteria group bacterium | reverse complement strand
GGGGCAAGGGTAGCAGGGAACGCGATTTATGTCAATGCCCCCTCCCGTAAGGGCGGGTTTAAACCCGCCCTTACGGGAGGGGGCATTGACATAAATCGCGTTCCCTGCTACCCTTGCCCCCAGATGGGATAAAGAAGCTACGAACGAGCAGAGACCAGATCACTGGTACACGCTGCAGAAACGGGCTTTCGAAGTCGACCCACACTCATTAGATAGATCACCAAAGCCCACCATGGATTACAACCAAGGCGGTCCCCGGCCGATGATCGACGTGACCTCGCTGAATTTGACCTGCGCCACCTGTGGCACGGCCATCACCGAGCTCCCGTTTCAACCGGCCATGAATCCCGACGGGACCCCCCAGCGTCCAGTGTACTGCCGCGAGCACAAGCCGCAACGCAAAGCGTTCAGCAACGGCCCGCGACGTTACTAAGGATTTAAACCACCCCCCACACCAGTTTCTGGTGTGGGGGTTTTGGTATACAAAACAAGAAAAAACATAGTGTATGGAATATTCAGAAAAAACTCAGGTGTTTCTCCACCGCTAAAAAAATAATTTTGGGTTAAAGGAAAATTGATGATGTGGATAACAAATGTATTGTGCGACGCAATGATAATAACTATCCAAATAACATCGGCCGATCAAACAATTTTTTTATATGGGTTGATGTCGCCAAAATAGGCTTGACAGCCGGAGAGTTCAGGACTAAAATATAGCTAGAACTTAATTTATACATTTGCCTGCCGCTTTTACGGGCTCAGGTGCTTTGTCCTACACAGGCTACCTCCAGCCAGCGACTGGAGGGTCAGGTCCCGGGCAGATAAACCACATTTTATCGGACTCAGTGCTAGTGACGACATCATCCTCACCAGGTGATCACTGACCAGGGAGTCCACCGCCCGCCAGACCGGTGATCCTCCGATCGATGGCTAGAGCCGCCGTTGCTGAAAGAGCTTGTTTTTGCTATACTAGAGTCCATGGATCAGGACCTGACGCCAACGGAAAAACCAGCCGCGACACCAATCGAGCGGTTTTTTTGGGTGGAACTGGTGGTTTGGTTGGTGGCCTTGGAGGCGGCGGCCAGGTATAACCGCCTGGGCTTATTTATCGCCATTGGGGTCGGATTAATTATTGCGGGCTGGTCGATCTGGCAGTGGCGCCGCGGCCAATTGACCAGCGTGGTAACAGTGGCTAAAGTATTAGCGGTCATCACCTCTATCGCCGGACTAAGTTTCGTGGCTGGGCCATGGCCGCAACAAATTGTGATTCTAGTCAGCGCTGGACTGCTGAGCCTGATCGAACGCCAACGCCTGCGGCGCCATGACCAACTGCGGGGCCGCACGATGGCCCTAGCGACGGCCGTGTTGACCTGGTTCGGTTGGTTTAGTTTGCTGAGCGCGAGCGTTTATCTTAATATTAAGTTACCGTGGTTGATCGTCGGGGCGGCCGTTGTCACCGCCGCCGCGGCGCACTTGGTCTGGTTGGAAGCCGGGATCGATCCGCGACAGTATCGGTGGGGGATTATGGCGCTGGCTTGGTTTGGGGCCGAACTATTCGTGGCCACCTGGTGGTTGCCGACGACCGTTCTGATCGGGAGCACCGCGGCCACGACCATTTTAGCCTTGACGATTCAGGCCAGCCGACACCTGTGGAAAGGACATTGGGAACCCGGTCGATCGCGGCGGTATCTATTAGTCGGGACGACGGTGTTACTAATTATCTTCGTTTCGGCCCGTTGGATTTAATTGGCTAATCATCATGCAAGCGCGAATTTCACCCACCTCACCCGCCGCTAAGAAAAACACGGACCAATCCGTGGCTAACGTTTGGCAGAGCGCCAAGTTGCAACAACCGCCGCGTTTACCCTGGGGTCGGTTGAGCCTGATGCTGATTCTCCTCGCCCTTGTCAGCTCGGCCGGGACGCTGGTGGCAGTCGGCTGGGCCATCCATCGTTATCCGAATTCCTGGTGGGCGAAGTTAGCGCCGCTCACGGCTAGCACCACAAACATTGTGCAAGCGGCGAAAACTAAGGACCCCGGTCTCGTGCCGACAGCCGTGGCCGACGTCGAAACAGCGGGCTTAAAAATCGCGCGCAATCAAGGGGCGGACGGTATCTATCGTGACAGTGATCAACTCGGGGTGGCCTGGCCACTTAGTAGTGGCGGCTGGTTGTTGACGATCAACGGCGCCTGGCCGGGCGACGTCAAAAGTTTAGTCGTGATTCCGAAGGTCGGCGGATCGCAAGCGATCACCGCCACGGTCAGCGACGGCGGCTCATCATTTATTTTTTTAAAGACTTCGAACCTGGATGCCCAGCCGTTGGCCATCGCGCCGGCCGATACGTTGACCGTGGGTTTGTCAGTCTGGGTGGTGGCGCCCGGCGTGGCTTTTCCGCGTCATCTTGGCCCGGCGGTCGAGCCGCGCTGGGTGGCGAGCGACCAGCTGGAAACTTACTTGACGCTGGACGCCGACGTTAATCTGCCGGTCGGCTCGGCCGTGGTCGATAACGACGGTCGCTTCCTGGGTTTACTGGGGACCGATCACCGGATCTGGCCGGTTGTCGCGCTGAGTGACACAATTAAGGGCATCGTCCAAAGCGGCAGTGTTAACCGTTCGACCCTAGGTTTACGCGCGCTTGACCTAGCGACGGCCCGGGTGGCCGGCCAGCCGACCGCGGCCGGTTATCTGCTCGGCGCCGATGACGGCCAAACGGCGGTGGCACCGAAAGGCCCGGCTGATAAAGCCGGCTTGAAGTCCGGCGATATCATCACCGCCGTCAACGGCCAGCCGCTCCCGGACAGTCTGTTCAATATGTTGACTGCCTACCACCCGCGCGAAGTTTTGAAAGTGACCTTCCGGCGCGGGGAAAAAGAACAGACCGTCAACGTCACGCTCGGTTCGTCATGAATCGGCGGCGACTGTATATCGCCAGCTGGGCCGGCCTGGGAATGGTTTTGAGCGCGGTTTTTTATTCTAGCTGGATTTATTTTTCTCCGCCGCCACCGCGCTCGACCGACCACACAAAATTACTGTGGCCAATGGTCAAGGCAAATGAGGCGCCGCCCACCAATGTTAAACGTCAGCCAATCGCGACCAAACTGCCGTCCACAGCCCGGACTGTTTTACTGGTCAAACCCGGGGAAGTGCGCTATCACGCGCTGTTCACCCCGAATGATCCGCAATATTCGTTGCAATGGAATATCGGGGCGGTTAACGTGCCGGCCGCCTGGGATGTTGATCAGACGCCGCCGCTATACGGCGGCGATCCGAAAGTAATTATGGCGGTGCTTGATACCGGTTTAGCCTCGACCAAGGTCGGAGCTACTAAATCCGTGCCGGATATAGCGGCGGGGACGGTCTGGACCAACACCAAGGAAATTCCTGGCGACGAAATTGATAACGACGGCGATGGCTATGTCGACGATGTTCACGGCTGGAATTTCGTGGGTGATAACGCCAGTCCGGCTGACGATAACGGCCACGGCACGCACATCAGCGGCATAATCGCCGACGGCTTAAATAATAACATTGCCACCGCCGGCATTGCCAGTAACGTGACGATCATGCCGCTTAAAGTTCTCGACACTAATGGCGACGGCTCAACCGCGACGTTAACGGCGGCGCTAAACTACGCCGTCGCCCATGGCGCCACGATTGTCAACCTTAGTTTAGGCGGCAATGAAGACGACCCGGTATTCCACCAGGCCATCCAAAATGCGGTGCTACAGGGGGTGGTAATAATTGGCGCGGCCGGCAACAGCGGCGCGACCGCCGTGACTTATCCGGCCCGTTATCCGGAAGTGGTCAGCGTCAGCGCCACGACGGTCGATAATAGTAAACCAGGTTACGCTAACTCCGGTCCGACCCTCGACTTGGTCGCGCCGGGCGGGGATACAAACGCCGATCTGAATGGTGACGGCCAGCCGGACGGGGTGCCGGCGCAGTCCTGCACCGATGCCGCCTGCGATACTTTCGCCATCATGTATTACGCCGGCACGTCGCAGGCCGCTGCGCAGGTGTCCGGGGTGGCGGCGTTAATGGCTTCCTGCGGCGCGGCGCCGGGCAATATAAAAACTTTACTGACCTCCACCGCGAAAGATTTAGGCTCCCCGGGTCGGGACGATCAATTTGGCTACGGTTTAGTTGATGCCGGCGCGGCCATGTCGGCGGCCGGCTGTCGGGCCAGCGCGCCCGTAACTCCGGGGCCGATTACCGGCGCCGCCAGCCGGACCGTCAAGACTGCCTTAATCACTGGTCAGCCGTTACCTTACACTAAACCATATTTCCAATGGTCCGGGCCGGCCGGCGCAACTTACGAAGTGACTTGGAAACTCGGGCGTCAGGTAGTAGTTCAAAAAAAGCAAGCGTCGACCAACTACCGTCCGACGGTCAGCCTGGATGGCGCTTACACCTTGTCAGTGGTCACGGTGGATGCGTTAGGGCGGCGGTCAGCGGTTTCGACCTTCGTCTATCGTTACCGCGCGCCAGTGGTCGTGGTCAGTGCGGGCGCAAGCTTGGGATTATATTCCTCCAAGTTAGAATTTATTCGCTTAATCAAACCGAAAATTTCCGCCGCCAACGTGACGGTGGCGGGTGGGGCGCTAGCCACCGATCTGAGCAATCGATTGCTGATTGCCGCTCAGCCCAGCGGACCGACGGTCTATCTGACTGATACGGCTGGGAAAGTTTTAACCACCGTCCAACCCTTCGGACCGAAGTTTTCCGGCACGATTTACACCGCCGTGTTGCAACAGGCCAGTGGTAAATTCCAGTTCGTCGCGGCCACTAACACCGGCGGAGCTAGCATCGCCTGGTACACTCCGGGTGGCAAATTGCTGGGCCGTAATTTAGTGTTCGGAAAATATACGGCCGGGGTTAATATTGCCGCCGGCGATGTCAACGGTGACGGTGATGACGAATTAATCGTCGCCCAAACAGCCGGACCAGCGATTCGCGTTTATGACCACCAACGTCAGCGATTAGTCGACTTTTTGCCGCGCGGGAAAACATTTAATCAAGGCTGGTCAATCAGCGCCGGGGACGTTAACGGCGACGGCCACGCGGAAATTATCGCCACGCCGAATGTGGCCGCGCCGACCGCCAAAGTCCTGGTGCTGGACGGCCGGGGCCGGGAGTTGAATCTTTGGACTCTCAGCGGATCCCGGACTAGTTCGTTGCGGTTGCAAACCGCTGATCTAAACG
>JBGPHQ010000069.1:0-5306 GCA_041484505.1 Patescibacteria group bacterium | reverse complement strand
TTTGGATGACCCCTAGAAAAATAGCTCAAAAGGCCCTACAATGCTCTTAGGTGGTGGCACTTAACCCATGTGGCCCGCCGGCATAAAAATTCAACGTCACATTAAGATTTAAAAAGACCCGATTCTCATGAATGGCGACACCCAACAGGATATTAACATTACTGATACCGACCCCACCGGAAGTTTACCATGGATAGGGACGAGGCTGTTCGGCCAAAAATCAATTCCAGGCCGTCCCGATCGTTGCTTGACTATGCTCTGGTCATCACTATTTAACTTTCCCTTGCGGCCGCTCGGAACTTTCGAGATGTCCGTGGTTGATCGTAATGACCAGAATCGCTGGCCTTACTCCGGCAAATTTACCCCTAAGCCAAAAACATTTCAAGGCATTCCACGGCCGAAAGATCCTAACCTTGTTCTTTGGACGTACATGGCCCACTGGATCCCCACCCTACTATCTACCCTGGGATTAATCGCGGCCATCGGTTACCTGACGGTTTCATTAATCCGGTCGTAATCAGCTAAGAATTATTTCCGGTAGATCCGAATCTTACTACCCCTCGGCTGTTTTCCGGCGGAGCCGGATCCGGCTTTGCCGGATGGATTGGTGATACTTTCTACTTCCGTCCAGCCCGGCAAGGCGAATCCGAAGGAAATAAGTTCCGCGCCTCGGTTAAGGTGTTGCGCTAATTTTGTGGCTACTTTGGGCATAATAGCGGTAATGAAAAAGCCGTAAAAGACCGTGACCGCGGATAAATCGGCGGTCAGGAAATTCTGGAGGCGGACGGTAACGTTCGGCAAGTTTCTAGTCCGCCAACGTGCCAACATATACGGCCACCACTGGATTTCCAGGCCGATAAACTTCGCGGCCGGATATTTCTCGGCCAGCGCGGCTAGAACGCGGGCGTCGCCGCAACCCAACTCACATACTAAGTCTGAAGATTTAAGATTTAAGTTGCCGGTCAGCCAGTCAATCGCCCAGCGCGGCGTGCTGACATACGGCAAACCGAAACGGAGGGTGTTGATTAGAGCGTTGAGACTGAAAATAACCGCGACGATACTGCCAAGCAGAAAGAGGGATAGGAAGGCAAGAGTGATCATAAAGCCAGTCTATCATGAATTCGCCGATAACCTTGTATTTTATCGTGGAAAGTTTAAGATATGAATATGTGTTGAGTTTGCGATTCTGGTGCACGGCAATCAAGGACAGGAGGGCCAGCATGCCGTTTACGCTTTTATTGCCCGAGGGAGGGGTTGTGCCTGAGGCCACGTTGCCTGGCTACAAGATAGATGACGACCGCGCGGACTGTGATTTGGGGCTTTTGATCAGGCGACGGGGTTTTGCCCGCCTGGTAACAAACTATTCGGGTTTCCGGACGACACTGTTTCCTTGTTTGGGCCCGACTCAGGTCTCGATGCCCCTGGCTGTCACTCGACGGCTTCACCACGGTGACATCATTGAATTCGAAGATGTCCGATATCGATACATCAGGTCAGCGCCCGCCCAGCGCCCAGCCTAAACCAACAGGCCCGACTCCCACCGGACCTGTTTTTTCTTTTTGTTATAGGCCGAACAAAAACACGGCAGATTTTGCCGTAATTTTATATGAACCAAGATTATTTATGTGTAGACAGTCGCTCCTCGATAGCAGACAGTTTTTTTAAGGCTTTATTCAGCGCATCGATGAACTCAAGTGGATTGGCCTGGCCGTTAATGAAAACCTCGTGCGCTGTACCCAGTTCGTCCCAGGTGCTACGCGCAACGGTCATTAGTTGAACTAGCTCATCATCACCACTTTTATTAATCGCCTGCTTCCCAATATTTTGGTAAAGAATACGGATAGCTTGAAATAAATCTTTACTGTCTTGGTCGAGTTTTGCCCACTGTGCTTTCGCCACTTCGGTAGTCATGAGAGCATTTAATTTTTCCAGGGTGTCATCAACCGATTCAAACTTCTTGGGCCGGTTGTCGCGGGCGATGCGCTCACGGTCGCGAGCCGCTTGTTGTTGAGCCAGGCGTTCTTGCCAGGTCAGCGGGCGATCCATTTTTGCCTCGAGATCATCAATAAATTCATCGTTTGGTGCGCGCAACGATTCCGGTATCTGCGGGGCCCGATCTAGGTCTTCGGGGTCGGGAACGAGATGTTCAGGCATGTTCGGAGTGTACCACGGGGTTCAAAAAACCAGAAATATTGACGAACCCATCGGTGTCTAGCACAGTGACACCTATCCAGACGTCGCCCATTGGACGACGAATCTGGCGGCAAGGTTCTCCGTAGCGGAGGTAGCATGATCCGGAACAAGGGAAGCGCCTTCGACTCCGTCGTTATGATCGTGCGCGATCCCGACGACAACGCGCCATGCCGTGGCTCAGAGAGCGACGGCATCACCATGGGCGAAGTGACGAGCTACTAGCCATCGGGCCGATGGCTAGGCAATCCCGAGGTAGCAGGGCTCCGCTACCCCGATTTTTTTATTAACAACATGCGATTGAATTCGAATAATGCTATACTAACCGTGTTGCCATGAACAAACACCACCGCATCGTACCGGTCGCGCTTATCGCTTTCGGCATTCCATTCACACTGGTAGTGGGATTTTTGTTAGTCGCAAACCTTTTGTTCCACGATGAAAAACCGCCCGATGATTCGGCGCTACTTTTACCGAACGTGACCGTGGCTGAGGCCGATAACGCCTATGCCGAAATACAGAAACTTAGCGCCGACTTTACCGCCGCCGACCCGAATGCCTGGCAACCGTTTGAGGACAAATCGGTTGATCAAATGCTTAGCGGCGGCGCATGGGATGACACTCATGCCACCGCAGTCCTAACGAAATACGCGGCCGCCATCAATGACTTTCATGCCGCCGCCAAGAAGCCGCAATACCAAGATCCATCCGCCGCCCACCCGAGCATGGTATCGTTTGAAAATCTTTACTTAAACGATATCGGCGGAGCTCGGACAACCGGGAAACTGGTGGCCTTAGAAAGTTTACGAAAAGTAAGAAATGGCGATGTGGTTGGCGGGTTAGACGAAGCCGCTGAAGTCGTGCGGCTCGCTCACCGGCTTGAATCTGGACAACCGACGCTCATCCAGTGGCTAGTTGGGAGCGCGACGAAGCAGGTTGGACTATCGGCGTTACGACAAATTGCCATGCAAACAACACTTTCCGCGGAGCAGGAAAAAAATCTGGCGCCAGAGCTAGAAAGATATCGGGATTCACAGGCTGGCTTAGTGAAGGTGATGAAAATGGAATACGCGTACGCAAAATCCTACCAGCCGTTTAACTCGCATTTCGGGGTCTTGTATGACCAATTTTATGTCAGTGGTCCCGATGGAACTTCGCACCGATCGATGACCGGGAGGTTTATTTCATTTCTCGACGATGTGGGGGTAACCCGATTCTATTTCTGGCCAAACCAAAACCGGCGTTTTACGATCGAAAACACCAAGCAAATGGTGGCCGTAGCCCAAACCGATTGCACGACCGGCGACCTGAGTTCACAACTTCCACCACAACGTAGCGCCCAAACCGGGCTGAGACGATTGTTTGAACCAAATGCGGCCGGGAAACTTATTGCTGACCTCGGACGCATTTCGCTCGGCGGCATCGTGCCGAAACGTTGCCATGAATCTCTGGCTGTTTCGGCGACACAAGTTTCGTTAGCATTGAGCGCATACCAACACGATCACAATAAATTACCGGAATCACTGGACGCACTTGTGCCGAAGTATTTGGCGTCAGTGCCGGTTGATCCGTACAGTGGCCAAGGGCTGATATATGTCCCGGCCGGGAAGATCGTTTACTCGGTTGGTCAGGATCGGAAGGATGAGCATGGTAACACCAAGATGATGACCGACTACGCCACCCCCAACGGGGAGTGGCAGAACATGTTCGACCCGACGTTTGTGATCAGCAAATAACATGCCCCACCGCGGCCGGATGTTGCTGTTGGCCTTCGACTTCCTGACCCTGCTGTTGATATTTTGGTTTATCGTGTCCTTCATAACCAAAAGCACCGTGGCTGTCTCCGAAGCCATCGCCAATGTTTATCTTATTATTCTCGGCTACTACGTCGGTAATAAGGAGTTTGAGCGTTGGCGAAAACGGTTCCACAAAAATGAACGGCGCGGCGAATATTATGTGGCTGGCTGGTTATTGATATCGATGCTGATGTTCGCGATCGAGGAGTTAGGCGGCCGGACCCGCGGATTTTTGGTCCCGCACTACTTGACCTTCGTGGTCGGGGGTGTGACGGTGATGTATGTGGTGACGGAGATACTCAAGAGCGAGGCGGGGAAACGCCGATAAAAAACATTTCGATTCCGAAGAAAAGTATCGGCTAGCACTGATAACAAAACAACCACCTCATCAGCGGCCTAGTTAAGAAGAGTTCCGTTGTCCCCGTCCCTGACTCACTTCTCTCGCTCGGGACATGTTGGCACCGTGATGAACGAGCGGGGGGTAACTATAAAAACAAAACCGCCCAGTGGCGGTTTCTTTAAGCTCTCTTAACCGGGCATCGGCCTACTTTCCCCCTGACATGTATCAGAGTATCATCGGCGCTGGCGGGCTTAACTGCTGTGTTCGGGATGGGAACAGGTGTGGCCCCGCCGCTCGAAACACCCAGATAATAGAGCTTAAATATTTTGAATGAAAGGTAACCTACCTACTTAACGACCGCGCTGGTAGCCGGGGAGAGCCAGAAAACGAGGCCCACAAAGGCGGCGACTAAAAGGAACATCATGGCTAAACGGACTCTCGGCGAGGCAAAGATGCGCGACATACGTAAATCTAAAGATAGCACGAAACCCGCCAAGACGCAACCCAGCACCACTTTTGCGCGTCATACGCGCAAAAGTGGTGCTGGGTAAATTGGCGTTGGCGGTTCTGGTGCAGATAAACTCGTTCCCGATTAAATAATCAGAACTTGACTGATTAGTACGGCTCGGCTCAACGCCTTACGGCGCTTACACCTACCGCCTATCGACCAGGTTATCTCCCTGGAGTCTATAGTGAAATCTTATCTTGAAGTCGGCTTCACGCTTAGATGCTTTCAGCGTTTATCCATACTAAACGTTGCTACCGGGCGATGCTCCTGGTGGAACAGCCCGTACACAAGAGGTTTATTCTTTCCGGTCCTCTCGTACTAGGAAAGAGTCTTCTCAGATTTCGACGCCCACAGTAGATAGGAGACCGAACTGTCTCACGACGTTCTGAACCCAGCTCACGTACCGCTTTAATTGGCGAACAGCCAAACCCTTGGGACCTTCTCCAGCCCCAGGATGCGATGAGCCGACATC
>JBGPHQ010000068.1:0-5341 GCA_041484505.1 Patescibacteria group bacterium | reverse complement strand
CCGGCCGACATGAAGGACAAGGTCGAAGAATATCGCCACAAATTAGTCGAAGCGATCAGCGAAACGGATGACGTCCTGCTCGAAAAATATCTCGGCGGGACCGAACCGACCGTGCCGGAACTCAAAGCCGCGCTCCGCCAAGCGGTGATTGCTAACAAACTAGTGCCGGTGTTGTGCGGCTCAGCCCTGAAAAATAAAGGCGTTCAATTTTTACTGGATGGCGTTAATGACTACCTACCCAGCCCGCTCGATATTCCCCCCGTCAAAGGCATCGATCCGAAAACCGAAAAGGAAATTGAACGCCCGGCTTCCGATGAAGCGCCGTTTTCCGCCCTAGCGTTTAAAATTGCGACTGACCCGTTTGTCGGCAAGCTAGCTTTCTTCCGCGTCTACGCCGGGCATCTAGCGGCCGGATCTTATGTTTTAAACACCACCACCGGCGACAAAGAACGCATCGGTCGGATTGTCCGACTCCATGCTAATCACCGCGAAGACGTCGATGAAGTATTCTCCGGAGAAATCGCGGCCGCCGTTGGGTTAAAAGGGACCGTCACCGGCGACTCACTCTGTGATCCCGATCATCCCATCAAGCTGGAAAACATTGTCTTCCCCGAACCGGTGATCGACATCGCGGTCGAACCGAAAACCAAGCAAGATCAGGAAAAAATGGGCCTAGCCTTGGCTCGGTTGGCCGAGGAAGATCCGACTTTCCGGGTCCGCTCCGACGAAGAAACGGCCCAAACCATCATCTCCGGCATGGGCGAACTGCACCTCGACATTATCGTCGACCGGATGAAACGCGAGTTCAAGGTCGAAGCCAATGTCGGCCGGCCGCGCGTCGCCTACCGTGAAACAATCACCCAAACCGCCGAGGGCGAGGGCAAGTACATCAAACAATCCGGCGGCCGCGGACAGTACGGCCATTGCTGGATCCGCGTCGAACCGAACGAGAAAGGTCAGGGCTACGAATTCATCGACGAAGTTAAGGGCGGCGCCATTCCGCGCGAATTCATCACCCCGATCAATAAAGGCATTAAGGAGGCGCTGGACACCGGCGTGGTGGCTGGCTACCCGATGGTGGATATTAAAGCCACGGTCTTCGACGGTTCGTCGCACGACGTCGACTCGTCCGAAGCGGCTTTCAAAATTGCGGCCAGCATGGGTTTCAAAGAAGCCTGTCGTAAGGCCAAGCCGGTCCTGCTCGAGCCGATTATGAAAGTTGAAGTCATTACACCTGAAGCGAATATGGGCGACGTCATCGGCGACTTAAACAGCAAGCGCGCGGTCATCAACGAAATGACTAACCGCGGCCAGGCGAAAGTCATCGATGCCCATGTGCCCCTAGGCGAAATGTTCGGCTACGCGACATCACTCCGCTCCATGACCCAAGGCCGCGCCTCCTACTCGATGGAATTCGGGTACTATCAGGAAGTGCCGCGGAATGTGGCGGCGGAGATTGTGGGCGGTAAAACGAAAGCCTGACATATCCAGGAGTTTGACTGAACCAGTCAAACATATCTCGACTGCCTATTGACTTTAGCCTGGGTCTATTGGTAGGATGTGCTGGTCCATTACACAAAGGGGGGAGACCGTTGAAACGAATCGTGACCTTGGTCTCACTGGTCGTCGCGCTTCCAACCGCCGCGTTCGGCCGTGAGCTTATCAACACGCCATTTCATGTCTTGGAAGCCAAGCCGTTAGGGTGTGCTCGGGTAACATTCTGGAATATATTTGATGACGGGTGCCCGAGCGAGCCAGAATTGCTGGCGGAGGATTCGGTCTTGGTTGTGTACCAGTGGCCGACACCGGCCCTAGTCCATCGTCGGTTTGCCTGGTTGATGTACAGCCGGCGCGCCAAGACTGGGGATTGTCCGCGTCAACTTCCGACGATTAAACGCGGCGATATCATCACCGGTATCCTCAACTACGACCCCAGCGATGATTCAGCCGAGCCGTACCTTTCCGACCACAACTAACATAGCAGAACTCATCCGCGCACTTTTCGGCGCGGTTTTTTTATCGGATATTTAGACGCCATCAAGTGATTACCGGAATCTTTACCGAAGCGATTGTAGGGGGTAAGACGAAGGCGTAGTCATTAACCTGACCAGACTTTTTCACCCCCCGCGGGTTTCTCCCGTCCCCTCAACTTTTTTCGCAAGGAAAGCGGGATCCTGCCATCAAGGCGGGAGAAACCCGCGGTGTGTTTGTTGTGACTGAGAGAGGAAAACTCTCCACTTTAGTACGAGGCTTTAGCGTCATTCTGAATCTAATATAAAGTTCTTGGGTCACAACCAACAATGAATTGACAGCCGCGGAGAATTTTGATTAATTGTTACGGCACATTCACATTTATGGTCGTTGACCCTTTCTTAGTGGAGGGCAGATGTGTCAGCTGATTAAGGTTCAACTAAACTTGCACGCACTTAAAGAGCGATGGCGGGAGATGGGAGTCTCACCATTTCCAGACATCGAGTTGCTAAACGGGTCCCCGGGTGGGCGGTACTTGATGAACCGGCGGGTGGTGCAACTCGGACTGGCTATCAGCGCTCTTGATTACGCTTCTTGGCGGACGGTAGATCCGGTCTGTATTCGCGAATACCTCCTCTACCTTGTGTCCCATGAAAGCCGACACGCCTGGCAACACCTCCACTACGGTGCGTGGTATCTACTGGGGTCAATGTTACTCGACCCGCTGATGGGGGTTGAATCATCGGTTGTTTTCAATCCCGTGCGTTTCAACAAACACCGTTCGCCATGCGAACGTGACGCCCATGATTTTGCTGAGGCGCACCACCGCTTGCCAAATTGGCAACCAATCATCCACGTCACCGTGACGACCACGGACGAAAACCTGGCCTTTCGATCAACCGCTTCGATCGTCTAAAGATCAGCGCCATGATTGAGGCCGAAGTTTCGGACGACGGTAGACTACTGACCTAGCCGCGCTAGGCCTTTTTTTATCCAAGGCAAATCGGGAGGTTGGAGCGCCTCCCGATTTATTCGACCGGCTAGACCTTGACGGTTTACCGCGCTTGACGACGGTTCGATGTATGCGGACGTGGTCCTTCACGGCCAATCCCTTTCCGGATATTCCGCAGAGGTGAAGAGCGAAGCTCGAGAACTTGCCCGAGCCATTGGACGAGTGGCCACCGACGGATAAACTTGTTGAATTTCCGTCGACTAGCCGGGTGCAACAGACAGGACATCCAGCTGACGGTCTGCATCAACATCAGCCAGATGGTGAGATCGATGGCGCTGACCGGCCACCGGATGAGAATATCCGGCGACAGCCAGTCCACGGTGAGCAGTGTGCCGACGAAGACGAACCACGCGGTGATCAACTGGTCAGCGCGGCGCTGACCACGTCGGAGATTGAACCACCGGTGCGCTTCCTGCCGGATGACCAACACCACGACCAGCGAGACCGCTGGCCAGGCATGGAGCTTGAACCACTGGAGCCCCGTTAGTAACCGGGGGGACCAATGACCCCAGCGAACCAGATCAGCCAGGCCGAAAGGCACATGAAATGTCGCATCCAGCGTCAGCCAGGCTTCCAGCAACAGCCAGACTAGAGCCGACAGCCAGATGGTTTTGCACAGCAACTTTTTGAGGATGGCGAACACAACAATCACCGCCTCTTCGTTGTCAAGCGAGGTGTCAAGGTCGTAGCCGGTGCGTGTTGTAGCGGGAGCCTAGCACTGGTCGGCGCGGGGTCAAGTGCGTAACCTGTGTAGAAGTGTCGGGGGATGCCAATGTTAGCTCAAAGCCGAGGGGTGATATACTAAGCGGATGAAGCTGATCATTGTCCGCCACGCCGAAGCCGAACATAATGTACAATCATTAATGGTTTCCCACGGCCCATCCCGATTAACGGAAAAAGGTAAAGATCAGGTCCAACTAGTTGCTGCACGGCTTGGTGATGAGCATATTGATATGGCCATCAGCAGTGATTCGGAACGGGCGCTCCATACCGCCCAAGGAATTCTCAAGTTTCATCCGACCGTGACTCTGGCAATCAATCCGCTACTCCGTGAACGGCACATGGGTGGGTTAGAAGGAAAAACGAAGGAAGAATTTATAGCCGACCAAAAAAGCAGCGGACTACAATGGTATGAGCATAAACCGGTGGGTGGGGAGTCAATGTTGGAAACAAAAACCCGAGCGGCAAGTTTTTTTGAGGAACTAAAAAAACGCTATCTTGGTAAGACCGTCCTCATCGTTTCTCATGGTGGTTTTATTCGCGCGTTCTTAGGGCATCTACTAAAACATGAGTTTGGCGTTGACAATGTAGGCCGCATTGGCCATACGGCGGTGACCATCATCGAAATAGATGACCGGGGTCAACACCTAGTACGTAGTATAAACGACACCACTCATCTCGGCGACGAAGCCCTGAACGACAGTGCCCAGATCATATAATTCGATCGGACAACCTGTGAACAAAGTTGGGGAAAAAGCTGTCGATAAACGGGGGATGATTTTTGTTTACAGCCCTTCGTAATCTGTATAAACTACAATAGATTGAGCGGTTGGGCGGGATAGCCGTTGACGGTCGAATTGGTGGCGCGTGGAGAGTGACACTGAACTCCAAGAGTGTATTTTCCCGCGCGAGAACCCCTTTCTCCGGCCAGCGTGAACCCAAGCGAAGTCTGTTTCTCCGGACCTCCCCCGCGCGGACACAACCGCGCTCCCAACCCTCTTCCCCACAGTGCTCTGCTGTGGGTTTTTTTTACCACACTGGAGATGAAGACGGATAATTTTTTATTAGGCCGTATGATTAAATTATTTGTTGAATGTTTATCAACCTTTTTATTAGTTTTAATCTATAACGTGGCTAAGGTTAGCCAAAATATAACACCCGTCGACTGGTTATTGGGCTGAAATTTGGCTTAGACTTGCGCAAACCCAGCCGCCCTGCTATAATCGGCAAGCGTTTTTCTTAGTATTTTTGTCTAACTCACTACCGGCAAAGCCTATGGCAGAAAAATTTGATCGCAGTAAACCGCACGTCAACGTCGGAACTATCGGCCACGTCGACCACGGCAAGACCACCCTCACGGCCGCCATTCTAAAAACCTTGGCCGACAAGGGTTTTATCGCGCAACACAAAGGCGTCGACGACATTGATAACGCGCCGGAAGAAAAGGCCCGCGGGATCACCATCGCCACCGCCCACGTCGAGTACGAAACCGCCAAGCGCCACTATGCCCACGTCGACTGTCCGGGCCATGCCGATTACGTCAAGAACATGATCACCGGCGCCGCCCAAATGGACGGGGCGATTTTAGTCGTCTCGGCCGCCGACGGTCCGATGCCGCAGACCCGTGAACACATCCTG
>JBGPHQ010000067.1:0-5370 GCA_041484505.1 Patescibacteria group bacterium | reverse complement strand
TGATTTAGCTTCCCGGCCGATAAAAAACAGCTCTTGCGCCACTTTGTCCACTGTGGTGCCGGACTGCGCGATTTCAACCCGGAGCGGTAAGCGCATATGTTTTTGCGCGATCGTAACGATGGCGCTTGGCATCGTGGCTGAGAACAGCATCGTTTGCCGCTCGCGCGGCACGTCCGCCAAAATTCGATTAATTTGCGGCGCAAATCCCATGTCGAGCATCCGATCGGCTTCGTCAAGCACCAAAATGCGAACATCGGCCAGCGACACGGTGCGTTGTTCGAGATGATCAATTAGCCGTCCCGGCGTGACGATAATAACATGCGGTTTGCGTTGGAGGGCTTGACGCTGAAGTTGCATTGACGCGCCGCCGATCAAGACCGCCGTGCGCAACCCGATCGCCCGGCCGAAAGCGTGCAATGCTTCATCAACCTGGAGCGCCAGTTCACGGGTGGGCAAAACCACTAGGCCCCGGCCTTTAATCTGGGCTAACCGCTGGAGCATCGGGATCCCGAAAGCCAATGTCTTGCCGGTCCCGGTTTGGGCGATGCCGATTAAATCCTTGCCTTCGATGGCCGGCGGGATGGAACGTTGTTGGATCGGAGTCGGCTGACTAAACTTAAGCCGTTCAATCGCCTCAATCAATCCCGGCGCAATCCCGAGTCCGGAGAAACCGTTGGCCGGCGGAGAAGTTATCATGGCCGGAGTGTAGCATGAGGTGGGGAAAAATGATACTAGACAGACGGCAGTCAGCGCGGTAAAGTAACTAAGGACTTTTCTCCTCAGGAGGGAACATGTCGCCATCAGCAAGAGTTCGCGCTCGACTGATACGTCGTCCTCCGGTCCAGCCGCCGGTAGATAATCCGACGCCAGCCAGCTTCGACACCGGAATTTTCACCTCGTCTGGATCGACGCCCCGGATTGAGGGTGATATGGGTGAAAGACACCCGCGAGAGATCAAACCGCCGCCGCCGCGAAGTCCGCGCTAGACGTAATGACCCGCGACATTTTGCCCCGGGTCTTTTTTATCTGGTCTACCTAATTACCGGATGACCCCGCCCCATTCAATCACCGTGAAACCGTGGCGCGCTGGGGCGGACAGAGTTTGCGGGGAAAGGTGAATCGGTTGGTTCAGCGGCTCATAATCCATCAGGATCCGGATAACCGTGTCCGGTGGCGGAGATACTATTAGCGGCGCTAATTGATCCATCATCCGGTTACCGTAAAAGCTGATCCGGTAGTAAGAACTGCCCTGCATTCGCGGTTCCCAGAAAGCCAGGAAGTCGCTCGTCTCATTTTGGTTTAAACCGAGTTTGGCCAACGCCGACACCAGGAATTCATGGATATTATTTCGCGCCACAACGAAACCCTTAGTCGGCGTCGGGTACAGGCCTCCCCGCCCTTCCCAGAAGAGATAGGGATATGTTTTTCTGTCAGCCAGGTTCAGTAAAGCCCCGTTCGGTTGCGCCGTGACGTGCCAGCCGCTGTGGTAAACCGGTTCGCTTTTGGTAAATCCACCGGCTGGCTGGAGCGTCACGTCAACATTGGTCGTAGTCTGCGGGTAAAGGTAAATGACTGGTTTGCCACATTCAACCGCCGGAGCATATTTAGCAGAAGTGAATTTGACCAGCCGATTAAATGGATCAACCCAAAAGATAATCGGATGGCTGGCCATGAATGTCGCAAATGAAACTTTCGAACCTTCAAAAACTTGATAAGTGTTGTTATAGTATTCCTTGAAATCCGGATCAGTCGTTTGTTGATAGGTATAAACATTGTCACCAGTGCTGGTGGTGCCAATGACTGCCAGGTCAGTCAGCTTAACTGAGGTGACAACGTTAAGGTAATTGCTTGCGCCGCAACCAGTTAAGGCTGTCGTATAGTAGTCATTTGAGTTTTTTGAGCCATCAGCCCAGGTTATATTTGGCTTGCCCTGACCAGAAAAACTGTCATTAAAGGTCACAAATTCTGGTTTGAGTTTGTACACAACGATCGTTCCATCGGCAGCCCCAAGATAAAATCCATCGCGCGAGACGATCTCGGATGTACCAATCATCGTCGCACTACCAGTTTTAAATTCCACGATTTTTGTGTAGACTGGACCGTACGTTCGGTCATTGAAAACGACGACTAAGTCAGCGGCATCGAAAAAAGCATTAACAACTTTATCACGAACTAACGTAGCCTGGGGTGAAACCATCGGCAACGAATCTGGGTAAACCAGGTCTGTTAGTTCACGGACTTTTTCGAGCTTGACGGTAGAAACGAAAGGCCCGTTGTTTTGGTATAAATCATCTGAATTTTTTGTTAATAATGTGTATGTCGATCCTTTCTTCAACAATCGATAATAAGACGGGTACGGCGACGGACAATCACACCCGATGCTAGCCAAAATAACATCGGCGCCGGCGAAATTACCGGTTATGACCGCACCGATACGGTAATAGTTGGCATTTTGTTCCGTGACGCCACTGTACTTGATGTTGGCAATAAGTTTTAATGAGCTGAGTTGTGTCGGCTTTTGCCAAACCACTTGGCCGATACTATTAGCCAGCTGGGAATTTGTATTTGCATTAACATTTATCGCGACATTATCGTTCGGGAGGACCTCATTAGCGTTGGCAGTCGTATGGGTGGTGTTGACCGAAGAGAGGTTAGTTGTACTCGTTGAATTATTGGTATTGAGTTGGGGTTGCAACGCCCGGTAACTAAAATAGCCGGCTCCCAGGCCAACAACAATAATGCCAACCAGTATGACGACTAGCAGATAGGGCTGGATAACTCCGGAGCGACGTTTGATCATCGGGGTGTTGATAAATTTAGCTCATGAATATTATAGCAATAATCAGCGGGTAAAGACACTGGTGATGTAGCTGGTGGTATCGGTTGAGTTGAGGCGGCCGGTGATTTTAGCGGAATTACTATGGTGAAATAATGTGAATTTCGTTGACCCATCGCCGCGCATAAGTTGCAGAAATAAACGTAGGCCCGGCGGCGAGTCGGTGTCGAGCGTCGACAACGCCGTGACATCAAGGCTCACAACTGCTTTCAGGCTAGCCTCATCGTGCTGATCGGCCACGGCGCTGGTTTTGTAATGGGAGAAATCGAAGGAACCAATGACCAGCGTAGTATTGTCGAACCAACTTCGGAGCGCCATCGACAGCTCGTCTACCTGTTCATCAGATGCGCCGTTTTTTAGAATGATCGGAATCACCGTGGCCCGCGGAAAATAGTTTTTAATCACCGGCAAAATATTATAGATGCCGTGCTCTTGCATCCAAGGCGTTTCATCAACATTAACAAGGTTCAGGGCGACTAGGGCGTCAACGGCCGTCCGATCGGTGCTGATGCGTCCGCTGGGTGTTAGCCAATCTTCTTTAGTGCTGACCACCCAACCCCGACCGGCATTGAAATGGTTGGGACTAATGATGATTACGCGTTGAATATTTTGGTGACGGGCGACCCGGAGCGTATCAGCGATAAACGAGGCTGCTAATAGGTGGTGATTTACCAGCGCGCCACGTATCAGAACTAGGGCGGGGTGATTTTCGACCGCCTTAAAAGCGTCTTGATAGATTGAGGCGTCGGCGTAAATCGGCTGGTGGACCGGGGTAGTTATTTGTTTAGTGACGGCCGCTGGTTTGTAATTCATCCAGCCAGTCGAAACCCAGCCGACGATTGTCGCCATCAACACCACGCCCAGCAGGTACAATACTATACGTGATGTATTCATCATTTTTAACACTACATTCGGATAAGTTAAATAGGGAGTTTTATTTGTCTCGGTTCCGATTCATATTTTTACCTCAATTCCACGCACCCACCATCGATCCCCCGTGACAAACCTATGCCCGCCGTGACCGTGCTAGAAAAAATCTGATTTAGTCGACGAATCAGTTTCAGGCGGCAATAACTGATCGAGGGTGACGAACTTATATCCTTTATTCCGTAAACGATCGATCATGATCGGCAGGGCCGTAATCGTGCCGCGGCGATTTTTTAACTGGGCCACTCGCGGTCCATCTTGCAAACCGTCGTGCATTAAAATTATTCGGCCGGGGCGAACGTGGCTGGTGACGCGATTGATAATTGTCTGGCTATTACCCGTCAGGTAGTCCTGCGGATCAACGCTCCAGTCGACGATGGTCAGATGCTGTTGTCCCGCCTCATACAATAACTGCGGACTGCGGAATCCATGCGGCGGACGGAAATAGATTGGCTGTTGGCCGGTTAGTGATTTGATCAGGTCGTTGGTTTTCACCAATTCCTGGTGAATATTTTTCGGCGAATCGAACGGCAGATCGAACGAGTGATCCCAGGAGTGGTTGCCGATGGTGAAACCGCGCTCCGCCACATATTTCGTCGTGGCTGGATCGGCCGCGACACTGCGTCCAACCTCGAAAAAAGTGGCGGGCACGTTTTTGGCTTTCAAGATGTCAACAATTGATCGCGTCGCGGCGCCATTCGGCCCGTCATCAAAGGTTAAGGCGATAATTTTCGCTTTGGTATGACCGCGGACATCAATACTCCCAAAAACCGAAGAAGTTGGCCACAGGCTTAGATATAACAGGGTCGCCAGAAATAAAGTCGAACCAACCAGCCACAGCCGGCGGGTCGCTTGGCGATCAAGCTCCGCTTTTGATCGCCGGATCGGCGTAAAATGCCAGAATAAGGGCCGATGGAACATGACCATCCAAAAGTGATTAAGTAAGTAGCTGGTCGCGGTGCTCAGGGGCCGGGCTTGAAAACGCCGACTGCTAGTGGTGACCCGTACCCGGGCGTCATAAATTATTCGGCCACGACGTTTAAGTTCCCAGCCAAGGGCCACGTCGCAAGCCAAATTAAATTGGTCATTAAAACCGCCAGCCGCTAAACCAGCTACGCGTCGAATTGCCATATTACAACCAAATAGCAGGTGACGATATAACCAACGTGACAGTGACAAGAAGCCCATCCGCTCGAACAGGATTGGACCGGTGACGGCCACCACGTCAGCTGACCTAAAACTTTCTTGGATCGCCGCTATCCAACCGGTCTCGACGACCGTGTCGGCGTCGGTAAAAGCCACGATCTCGGTCGTGGCCGCGCTCAACCCGCGCTGTAAAGCATATACCACGCCGGGCTGCGGCTCCGGTATCACTTCGGCACCGGCCTGACGGGCGATGGCGGCCGTCGCGTCAGTCGAATTATTATCGATCACCAGCACCCGCGCGCCGATGGCTCGAGCGGACGGCATGATGGACGCCAAACACCGCGGCAGGAGTTCGGCCTCGTTCAGCGCGGGAATAACGATGGTGATCGACGGGGGCATAATCAAGAGACTGCCGGTCAAGCAAGTGACAACTATTGAATCACGATTTAACCGTCATGTCA
>JBGPHQ010000066.1:0-5448 GCA_041484505.1 Patescibacteria group bacterium | reverse complement strand
CATACCCTGGGCGATCCGTTTAGTTTTAAACAAATGCGCCTGGCGGTTGACCGGATCATTCGCGCGATCCATGATCATCAACCAATTATGATTTATGGCGACTACGACGCTGACGGCGTGACGGCGACGGCCGTGCTATATGAAACCCTACGGGCGCTGGGGGCCGAGGTTGACTGGTATTTACCGGCCCGTCTGAGCGAAGGGTATGGCCTAAATGTTCAGGCCATCCGGGATTTTGCCCACCGCGGCGCGAAGTTATTGTTAACGGTTGATTGCGGGACTTCAAATATCGAAGAAATCCGACAGGCGGCGGAACTGGGTCTGGAGACGATCGTGCTTGATCATCACCATCAACCGGCGGTTTTACCGCCCGCTTTGGCCATTATCAATCCGGCCTTCATCGACGAAACATATCCGGCCCGGGCCTTGTCGTCGGCCGGTGTCGCCTTTACTCTAGTGCGGGCGTTGTTGGTGGAGACGGAATATGGGCGGACGCTTAATCATCCGTTACCCGCTGGTTGGGAAAAATGGTTATTGGATTTAGTCGCCATCTCGACCGTGGCGGATATGATGCCGCTCCGTGGTGAAAACCGAATTTTAGTCCGGCACGGTTTGCTGGTTTTACGGAAAACGCGCCGACTCGGCCTGCGGGCTTTATTCGCGGTCATGGGTAGCGCGATTGAACGGGCCGATGAATACACGATTGGCTTTATGCTTGGCCCGCGTTTGAACGCGGCGGGACGCCTGCATCATGCCGGTTTGGCCTTGGAACTATTGTTGACCACCGACCCAGCGCGGGCCCAGGTGTTAGCTCAGCAGTTACAGCTGATTAATCAGGACCGCCAGCGTTTAACCGAGTTGGCCCTGACCGAGGCGCTGGAACAGACCGCCAGCCAGACCCCGGCCGCCGCCACCGCGTTTGCGCCGCACTGGTCACCGGGTATTATTGGTTTGGTCGCCGGGCGGCTGGCCGACCGGCTGTGGCGGCCGGTCGTGGCGATGGCGATGAACGACGGCCAGGTCGTGGGGTCCGGCCGGTCGATCCCGGAGGTCGATATTATGGCCATCATGGATGACGGCCGCCATCATTTTCAGCGCTACGGCGGTCATGCCGGCGCTTGCGGTTTTACACTTAATTCGCCGGCCGATCGTCAAGCTTTTGAAACCTGGTTCCGTCAGCGGATCGCCCAGGCCTGGCAACCGGATCAAGCGCAAAAAGAGTTGTTAATCGACGGTCGAGCCAAGCTTAACGAGGTGACGGCGCCGGCCCTGGATATTTTGGAGACGCTTGGTCCATACGGTATGCAACATCCGCGACCGGTGTTCGCGTTGGAACGAGTTCAAGTGTTACAAGCCGGGACAGTTGGGCCAACTCAGCAGCATTTGCGCTTGACTATTTCCGATGGCCGGACTACGGCGCGGTGCATCGGCTTTCGACAGGGGGCGCAGTTGTCAGCCACGCCGGTCGGCGGGGTGATTGACGTGGCGGTTGAGCCGAGCTGGAATGAGTGGCAGGGACGCCGCGAAGCGCAACTTAAAATTATCGATTTGCGTCAGCCGAGATGAACGATCAACATTTTATCATCCATACTGACGGCGGCGCTCGTGGTAATCCCGGCCCGGCGGCCGTGGGCGTAGTCGCCGCCGCCGACGGCCGGGTGGTGGCGCGGTTGTCACAGACCATCGGCCAGACCACAAATAATCAGGCTGAGTACCAGGCGGTTCACCTGGCCCTAACCTACGCCCGCGATCACGGCGCGAAAACCGTCGACCTGTACGCTGACAGCGAATTAATTGTCAAACAACTGCGCGGCGAATTCAAAATTAAAAACAAAGATTTAGCCCCGTGGTTCGTTAAAATTCAGGCCTTGGTTAACGCCATTGGCCGGGTCCATTTTTTTGCCGTGCCGCGTGAAGAAAACATGGCCGCCGATGCGCTGGTGAATGAGGCGCTTGATCGGCTAGCACTAGTAGAGTAGTGTAGTGAGGACTATGAATACCGAATACCCGGAATCTCATCCCGAACGTCGTCAGCAAACAGAAACCGAAGACGACAGCCTGCGCGCTATTCGCCGCGAACATATTGTCATGCAATACAGACAAGACCATCCGATATTCAATAAATATGTGATAGCACATCATGTCCCTGCGGATGAGGCGTATGAGTTATTGGCCGATGTTTCCCGCGATCCCAAAACTGGTGTTCAACGTGCAGATCTATTAGAATATCGGGTCAAGTATGAGATGCATGAGGCCAGAAACACCGCTAAAAAGTTTTCCTTGGCGGTCTTCGACATTGATAACTTTAAGGATATTAACACGGAATTAACCCACCTGGGTGGCGATGATGTGCTTCATGAGGTGGCGAAGCACCTCCGCGGCCAGGACGAACTCCTGCTCGGCGACGACACATCGATCGTGCGTTGGGGCGGAGAGGAATTTGTAGTACTTTTCAGCGGCGCCGACAAGACCAAAGCCCATGTGGCAGCCGAACATATTCGCCAACGAATAGCCGCCGCCTTAACGAACATCCGGCCCAGCGGAAAGTCAGTCACTGTCAGTGGTGGCGTGGCTGAATTTCAATCGAGTCATCATCCAAGTTGGAAAGCGTTGTTGCACGAAGCGGACGAGCAGGTATTGTTGGCCAAAACATCCGGTAAAAATGTAATCTTTCCGAAAATCGAAGGAGACCAGGTGGAGTTGTTGGTGAACTAAGCACTTGGCCGGCAATCACCGGTTACGTAATCACTTGATGAAACCTCAGAAGCCAACGAATCGATTGAATTACCGGGGTGACCTGGGGCCAGTCATCAAGAGAATTTGTGATATCTACCCGGTCGGGAGCCTGCGAAGTTTTTATTTTATCGATATTGGATACGAGGACTGCAACGTAGTTGTCGAGACAAGTGAAGGAAAGTTCCTAGCCAAGATGTTTTCCCACAAACGTTCTTCCAAGGATATTCAGCGGTACACCACGATCATGAATGAGGTGGTGAAGGCCGGAGTGAATCATCCCAAACTCGTGCCGTCGAAGGACGGACGCATCCTATCCAAGATACAGGAGATATCATTTGTGATCATGAGATATATTGATGGCAAAACGTTTCTTGAACTCGATCGAGCGCCCGATGTGAACGAGCGACGAGCCGTCATTCAACAAGCGGTAATAGTCAACCACATCGACTATCATCCGCCCTACCTGTTTGATTCTTGGGCCATTCCGAATGTAAAAAAAATGTTAGACCGGGTCGGAAAATTTATCCTGCCCGAGGACAAGGCGCTCGTTAATCAGGCGATCGACATATATGAGCTAGTTCCCGTTTCTACCCTATACCATTGTTTCGTGCATGGTGATTTCACTAAGGCAAACATTCTCAAAGGCCAGGATGGCCAGATATATATTCTGGATTTTTCGGTGGCAAATTGGTATCCCCGAATACAAGAGTTGGCTGTCACGGCGGCTAACCTGATGTCCGACCGAGCTCCCGGCCATACACTAAGACATAGATGCGAAATTGTTGCCAGTGATTATGGGGCTCTTGAACCGCTGACCCAAGTTGAGGTCGGAAGTTTATATTCGTTTGCTCTGGTCGGGGTGGCGATGGAATTTATGGGCGCCACTCAAGAAAAGTATATAAATGGAAACGATACGACTGAAACAGCCTATTGGCTTAAATTAGGGCGGACTAGTTTGAAGGAAGCGTTAGGGTAAACCTCTTTTATCCTGGTTTTAATAATTGCCCCTGGAAGCGCGATTGACACATTACCCGGGTGCGCGTGTTGACAAACGGGCGGTGTTATTGTATGTTATTCGAGCCTCATTGACAGACCACCAGATGACTGCCCAGCACCACTTTGGAAAAACACTAAATCAAACTAAACGTTTGATTGAGTCCAAAGTGGTGCTGGGAGGAAAGTCCGAACACTATATGGCGGAAACGCTGTATATGGAGAGTCGCTAACGGCGACCGGGAGCAACAGTCACGTGGATTGGGTATACCGTCCGCGTCCTGCAAAGCCCAGGGAGCCCCGCTTAGCGGGGTTGAAGAGTGCAACAGAAACATACCGCCCACGGCGCGTTCGCGTGCCAGGTAAGGTTGAAATCGTGAGGTAAGAGCTCACGGCTGAGTCCGGTGACGGCCTCGGCGGGCAAACCCTCTCCGGTGCAAGATCACATAGACCAGCATCACTTTCTGTGAACAGTAACGTCGCTGAACGTTATTCGTAGAAAGTGGTGCTGGCGGGTAGATCGCTTGAGGCGGGCAGCAATGTCAGTCCTAGAGAGATAGTCATCATCGCGGGCTTCGTCAGAAGTTTACGTGAACAGAATTCGGCTTACCGGTGGTCTGTGATGGGGCACATCATGATCCCGTTAGAGCGCTAGGATACAAGTAAGGTAAATAACGATGACAAATGATTGTATTTGTAACGCTCTAACCCTGTTAGAAATTAATGCTGATTCGGCAACCAGTGGTATTTCCTTAACTGTTTCCGTAGTTCATGGTGAGCAAAATTTTTTTTACTTATTTCTAACGGGGCTAGCGGGATGAAACGACGTCTCGACCTGCTATTGGCTGGTATCCTGGTACCGCTTGATTACGGCGCTTTGCTAGCGGCCGGGTGGTTGGCTTACACCGTCCGTTTTAATCAAGTGGCCGGGTTGTTGCCAATTGTGTCCACTGTTCCCTCGGGCGTTTATTTACGATTAATTATCATCGTGGCCGCCGGTTGGGTCGGCGTCCTGGCGCTGGATGGGGTTTATCGTTTGCGTCAACCGGTCAGTAGTGAACTGGGCCGGATTTTTCTCGGCGCTTCGACTTCGGTCTTGCTGATCATCGTCTTGATTTTTTTTCAACGCGAATTTTTCGCCTCGCGTTTTATCATCGTCGCCAGCTGGGTGTTTGCGGTAGTTTTGCTATGGCTGGTCCATCTTCTGGTGCGTGGCTTACAATCGCTACTCTTGCGGCAGGGGATCGGCGCGCGGCAAGTCGTGTTGTTCGGCCACGACCGCACGGCCGAGGAAATACTCCGACTATTTCGGGTGCGAGCCAGTTTAGGGTACCGGGTGGTCCAATCCTGGCCGGAGGTAACGCCAGATTCAATGGCGGCCTTTGAAACTTTATTGGCGGGTGGAACAGTAGATCAAGTAATTCAAGCTGACCCGACCATGCCCAAGGCCCAAACTTTACAGTTATTGGAGCGCTGTGCCGAACACGGCGTGGTCTTTTCTTATGCCGCCGACGTGTTCGACACCCAGGTTGGCAACATTTCTTTTCGTGAGTTGGCGGGCGTGCCGATGATCGAGATCAAACGCACGCCGCTCGACGGTTGGGGCCGGATCATAAAGCGGGCGGTTGACTTGGCGCTGGGAAGTTTGGTGATGTTAGTTTTTTTATTACCCAGTCTAATTGTGGCCGTCATCATAAAACTTGATTCAGCTGGGCCGGT
>JBGPHQ010000065.1:0-5496 GCA_041484505.1 Patescibacteria group bacterium | reverse complement strand
TACAAAACACTTAGGTTTTTGTAAATTTAAAATTTTTACCCCGTAAGTATATAGGGGTCCGTAATTCCCGTTAAAACCTTTTTGTTCACCAACGATACTGAAATCATTACAGGGAAAACCAAAAGCTAAAATGTCAATTTTGGAAAGTTTTTTAAGATCAACTTTTCTTATGTCGCCACAAATTACTGAAGCTGGATCTTTGAGCGCTAGATTCTTTCTGTATGTCTCACAGGTATCCTCGTCGTAGTCATTGGCCCAGGCGTGTTCAATGTTGTATTCAATCCCATGACGAAAAACCTTGGCATGTGTTGCGCCCCAAGCCAATCCACCTGGACCGGAGAACAATTCACCATATTTTAGAGTAACTTTTTTCACATATGAATATTAACCGAATAATAACCGAATGTCAAATTCTATCAAAACCTATCATTATGATGTTAAGTGTACAGGGACTAGTTAATAATAGCGAATATAAGCAGATGTAGAGCAATGTACTGAGTTGAGTAAAATGGTTATCCACATCATAAAGTATTACAAGTAGCGCTCTTTTATAGGTTGCTAAATAGCTGGTAAGTGTCGTACAATATCATCATGGCCAACGGCGCAAAACAGCAAAATGAACTGGAAATGTGGAAGAACCGTTTTTTGACCTACATCGAGGTCGAGAAAAATAAGAGTCTGCTGACGCGGCGAAATTACGATTTCTATTTGACCCGCTTTATCACCATTTCCAAACTGACGAAACCAAGCCAAATGACGCTCGATGACGTCCGTGATTTTCGGCTGTGGCTCAACCGCCAAACGAACCAACGCGGTCAACCCTTAAAAAAATCGACTCAGAATTACCACCTGATCGCCCTGCGCTCGTTCTTGAAGTACCTGGCCAAGAATGATGTGGCGGCCATGGCCGCGGAAAAAATCGAGCTGGCAAAAACGAGTGAGCGCCAGGTCGGCTTTCTCGAGGGCGATGACCTAGAGCGGTTCTTAGAGGCGCCGCTCAGCGCCGGGCATCGCGACCTGATGGCTTATCGCGACAAGGCTATTTTGGAAATGCTTTTTTCGACCGGCCTGCGCGTGTCCGAATTGGCCAATTTAAAACGCGACAGCCTGAACCTGAACAAAGACGAGTTCACTGTCCGCGGCAAGGGCGACAAACTCCGGGTGGTGTTCATTTCGCCGGCGGCCAAGCTGTGGCTCAAGGAATATCTCGACCGCCGGAAAGACACCGAGCCGTTTTTATTCGTGCGACAAGACCGGGCCGGCCGCCGGAGCGCCGACATCCAGGCCCTCACCCCGCGTTCGATCCAGCGCCTAGTCGATCACTACGCCCGCTCCGCCGGTTTAACTAAACACATCACCCCGCACACCCTGCGCCACTCCTACGCCACCGACCTGCTAATGAACGGCGCCGACATCCGCAGTGTCCAGGCTATGCTGGGCCACGCTTCCATCCAAACGACGCAAATTTACACCCATATTACGAATCCCCGATTGCGTGAAATTTACGCTAAACATCACGGCAAAAAGCGAAAATAAAATTTATCGAATGGTCACACCCGATGCATAAAAAAACCCAGCTGAATTACCAACTGGGGGTGTAGTCGTGAAGGAGCGCGGCCTTGGTCAGCTCGATGCCTTGGTCGAGATGGTCGACCACCAACGAAGCGCTGTCGAGAATCATCGAGTACCGGTGGATGTTATTTTGTTCCATCACCACCGTGATGTACTTGTGGCGTTCTCGAGCGACCGCGATTTCCATGCAACTGCCAATCGACACGCGGGTCGCGCCCATGAAATTGCAGAGCAACGCGTCGTGGCGCCTGACATCCCAGAAATCACGGCGCGTAAAGACTTGGGGATCGAGGAGCGGATGGCCTTCCTGTCCCGGGGGCATATGGCCATCATCCGCGAGCAGGTGTTGAAACCCTCGTAGCGGGCTAAAGGCGATCACCGGGCAGAATCTCTTGATCGCGTGTAACCGCCATTGCAGCATCTGGTCCTTAGTCGTCCCAAGCATTGGACCGGCCAAGTAGACACTGGGCATGGTCACCTCCGATTGAATTGTAACGGAACGCCACCTACCTTAGGCCAACCATAAAAATTAGTCAAATCAATAGCGGCTATATTAAGACCTTTAGTAAGGGCTGGCTATTTTCCCAGGGTCACAATAACTCCGTGATAAACACCACAAAAAATAAAAATAGCTTTTCCTAGAGTCGCCCTGGCCGATCTAAGTCTTTTTTCTTTCGTACCGCCCCATCAGCTCCGCCTGGTCTAGAATATGGCCGGCCATCGCCCCTACTAGCTCACCCTTCGAAGCGGTCGAATCAATGGTCAGCTCGCAGTCCAGAGCAAACAGCCGAAAATAATAACGGTGCGATCGGTCCGGCGGACACGGGCCGGTATAGCCGAATTTTTTGGCGGTGTTCAGGCCGGGCACACCCGGCGGTTCGCGGCGCTCAGCGATCGACGTGACCTGCGGCGGAATGTTCCAGACTAGCCAATGGATAAACAATCCGTCCGGCCGGAGATTACGCGGCACGTCCGGGTCTTCCATTATTAACACAAATGTTTTTGTGCCATTCGGGATTTCACTCCACACCAAAGGTGGGCTAATATTTTCGCCGTCACAGGTGTAGCGTGACGGGATGGCACTACTGTCTTTGAACGCGGTGCTGGTGAGTTGCATATGGTGTTCCTCCTAGTTCAAGGCTAACAGGAGTAGCAAAAAATAACAACTCGTTAATTCGCCAGTCGGTATTAACAATTATTCTATTTGGGCGTCACGCAAAGTGATAATCTTTTGCGTCAGCTCCGCAATGTCGGCCGGATCAGCAAAACCCTGCGCTATTTGATCGGGGCTAAAAGACCCGCGCACCAGCGCGTTAATTTCTTCATTTGTTAGCGTCTGGAAATCACGATCCCCTATTTGAGCGAAAATTTTATTTACGTATCCGACATATTCATCAACATTTACACCGTAAAAACAATGCAGTGGATCTGCGTCATTGAAGGCTTGGATAATATTTTTACCAAGTTGGCCGTATTTTTCTACCATTACATTCACCCGTTCTTGCGGGTCGTAATTACTCGGCGTAATTTTGTCGGGTCTGAGCCAGGACATAAATGTGTGGTTTGGAAATATTGTCTGGGGTGGCTACCCGGATTCGAACCGGGGATAAAGGCTTCACAGGCCTCTGTGTTACCACTACACCATAGCCACCACGGTGTGACGAGTTTCGCAAAAAAAACAAGGTTTGTCAATTCACCAAAGTACAGTAGTATGGTATGGAGAGTGTCCACCTGCCCTCGTAGGCTAATGGATAAACCACCGGGCTTCTATCCCGTGATTCCTGGTTCGAATCCAGGCGAGGGCACCAGACTACGCTAATATTGCTTAGATCGCCGCTACTTCAAAGCGTTTTGGCACGGCGAGATTTCAGCTTCGTCTGATAAACCAGTTAGGCTCAAAAACATGATCCGGCGGAAGTCGGCATCATCCAGCTTGTTTTTTACGGAATAAAATGGTAGATTCCATTCTGTAGCTCAAGACGTAAGAACCGTCAACGCATATACTCGTATACCCAAAATGCCCTATCTCCCCAAAATAGTTAAGGCCGCCAACGAAAAACCGAAAGTGGTCCAGCAACCGTTGTCTGAAGCCATCACCCAGGCCTTGGCGGCGTTTACGCGCGCCCAACCCAGCGCGCCCGATGCCAGCGTCGCGACGATTGAAGTCCACGATGCGATTTCGAATGTCGCTTGGGCTTACGAAAAACTGCGCCAGGCCATTGATTACCAGGACGAACACCTGCTCCGCAAAAACGCCATCGAGCGGATGCTGAAGCGCCGGTTAGTGGCCGGCGTCAACGCCGACACGATTGCCGAGCCGCTGGTCCTCGAGCTGATCCGCGGTCGGTACTTGGCGAATAAAACTTTACCAGTCACCCTGATCGGTCAAACGGCCGAAGTTATTAATCGGTATATCCACCTCTGGCTCCAGGTGCCGAACCTGTCACGCGAAACATCCGACCGGCTGTTTTCTTGGTATCTCGGCCTTATGTCGGTCGAGATTAACGAATTGCTGGCCCCGCCCGAACATGATGAAGCGCTACTGAAACTGATGTACCAAGTCACGCACCGCGACATCGCTTTCGCCGAAGAACACCTGAGCGAAGAGGAAAAAAACACCCAGCTTTACGTCGCCATTCACCGCGCCCTCCTGAAATCCGATCCGAATATTATCCGCTTCCATCTTTTCCTCCGCCGGCATCCGGCCTGGTCACGGGCGACCGAGGACGACGTGATCCACCTCGGACAACAACTACCGGACATCAAAGCCGCGATCGAGGCCGAGTTATTCCACCCGGCCAGCGAACTCCTGCAACGGTTAATGAAAAAATACACTATTATTTTCCTGCTCTTCGACGACCTGGCTAAACAGTACGGCCCGACCGCGGCACAACGCATGTCTTTCCCCGAGGAACTAATTAGCGACATCAAGCAAGCTTATACCAATCGCCGCAAAAAAATACTCGGTAAAATCACCCGCAGTATCATCCGCTCGATTATTTACGTCTTCCTAACCAAGATGTTGCTGTTGGTGGCGCTGGAAATTCCGGTCGAACGAATTATATATGCCGGCCATCAAAACCTTCTGCCGCTGATAGTCAACGTGGCCTTTCCGCCCTTCCTCTTGCTTTTGCTCGGCATCACTATTCGCCCGGCCGGCAAGAAAAATGAGGCCGCGGTAATTGAAAAAGTTGAAGCGCTGATTTTCCACGGCGACAATAGAAACGTGTTGGTTAAACCGCGCAAACCGCTTCGCCGGAGCGCTTTTTTCACCGGTCTGTTCCGCTTTACCTACGCCCTGACCTTTTTTCTAGTCTTCGGCGGCATCATTTGGGGCCTGACCAAACTAAACTTCACCCCGATCAGCACCTTTATTTTCCTGCTGTTCCTATCGATTGTCAGCTTCTTCGGCATTCGGGTTCGGCTCCTGTCGAAAGAATTGCTGGTGGTTGACCAACGCGAAAATATTTTCACCGTCTTGTTCGACTTCCTGACCGTGCCGATCCTCCAGGTCGGACGCTGGATCAGCATCCGCGTGCCGAAAATCAACGTCATGATTTTCTTCCTCGACGTCATCATCGAAGCGCCGTTCAAGGCTTTCCTTGAAGCGACTGAAGGATTTTTCGGTTTCCTTAGAGAAAAAAGAGAGGAAATATATTGATGAAACAGAAAACATTAGCCTCCCCTGCCCGAGAGGATGAAGGGTGGGGAGGGAGAGGATTCCTCCGCGAGAAACGGGAAGAGATTTACTAACGGATGCGAGCGGGTCTTGACACGCGCACGTTTTTTTGGTATATCTAGTCGGCTCTTTCCGTCACTTCGTCAGTCAGGTCTACAACCAGGGGGTGTCCTGTGCCAGACGTCGCTCGACTCCTCGTCATCAGTGACGATCCTGTGGTCATCGCCGCTTGTCGCCACTATCCG
>JBGPHQ010000064.1:0-5496 GCA_041484505.1 Patescibacteria group bacterium | reverse complement strand
CGCTTCATTACACACGCTTGCAATATCCGCCCCGGATTTCTCCAGCCAATTTGGCGTCTCCGGACGAGCTGGCGAAACCGCCGACGGGATCGTCGGATACATCGTCAACTCGCGCTCGAGCCGATAGACCAAATACATCGCGCTCAGCAGTCCAAACCACAGGGTGGCCATCGGCCAACTCGGCGTTAGTAACACCTGCCAAACCTGGCCGAGCGAGATCGCGTCAAGCAACGCCCGCCCGCCGAACCACAAACCGGCCAAGCCAAACACAAACAGCAGGGCCGACAACAACCCCTTGACCGTGTGTTCCAGGTGTCGTTCCAAAATCGACAGTTCGGTGATCGGATGTTGCCAGGTCCACCAGCGGTCGGCCCACCACGCCGCCACCCCAGCCCCGTGGCAAGTCGGACAGGTCGACAGCCCGCCGCGTTGATTTTTAAAAAAACCGAAGCCCTGACAAGCCGGGCATTTGGCCACCTGGGCGGTAATAGCGTCGGGCTCGGACATATTAGAGCGGCACTATTTGTCTAACCAGCATCGCTCCGGCCACGATCGGCCCGAGGATCCACCCCAGCCAAGCCGCCAATTCAACGACCGTCCACAGCGCCAACACGATTGAACGAATCACTACTAGGAAGATGCGGAAAAAGAAACTGATGGCGCGACCGCTCCGGGTGTAATCGCCGTACATCGGCCGACCCATGTTCTTCAGTAAAATGACAATGCTTAGCCGATTGAGCAAGCCGGACCACTGGTTGACCAGCGACCGCGTCGTGCCAGCTAAGCCGCGCGTGTACCACCAGACCGGAAAATACAACACCTCTCCGATCAGTTCACGAAGGATAAAAGTTGTGGCTCGGACTGCGGTCGATTGCGCCATGATGTTTAGTACGGGTGGGTAATATTTTACCACCTTCACAACCAATTCGCAACGCGGATAAATAGAGAAGCGCCGCCTCGAGTCTGATCAAAAGGCGGCGCTAGTTAAGGGACGACCCGGTGCCATCATGGCAATTACCTTTCCCGGAGAGGAGGACCGCTACGGTTCCGCTACTTCGAACGGAGCGATGCACGACAGCGGCAATCGAAATTGCTCCGGGGCACCGCTTCTGGTCTCGCTGTCGACGACCGCGAATGTTTCCTGGTCGTCGAAAATCAGGGAGACCTTCAACCGCCCCAGCCGCAGCCGCGCTTCTGGCTCAGGCGATTGCCTCCAGCGTAGCCAGTTAGGCAACCGCTGTTGTTCTGCCACGACTTTCAATTCACCTGGAGTCATGAACCAGACCGGGGAATTGACCGTCAGTTTCCGCGGCGGTTGGTCCGCCTGACCGTTACGAGCCGGAATTTCGACGGTGCTATCGCCGAGCGTGATGCGGTGGCCGGGATGGGCCTGCCTGTACAGGCCGAGCAATTGCTGCTGTTCATCGCTAGGAAAAATCAATTTGCTCACCTCCCTTCGAGGTTGAAGCCATATAGGCCGGGTTGTGTAAAGAGCGCCGGATGGGCTTCAAAGGTACACCTACCCCAGGGGTTGTCAACCCAGCACCACTTTGGTTGAATCCTGGTTATGCTACATGTTAAGTTTATCAATAAGAAAATCAACTTGAATCAACTTGTTAGGAAACCAATATTTGAGCCAAAGTGGTGCTGGGTCAACCTCATTAAAGACGACCGCCCCGGTCGGGGTGGGTTTAAACCCAACCCGATCGACCTTGACACGTTCTAAAAATCGGCGCAGGATAGCGACAAACATACATTTCGGATCGAACCTTAACAACCGGGGGTGGGACGATGTTCAACCGCATCTACGGTTATTTGGACGGCCTGATACGGCCATCAGCCCACGCCCTCCACCACCAAGTTGGGCGTCCATTTCGGTGGTTACTGGAGACACCGGCGGGTCAGGTCATTCGCCGGACCACCCATCCGAACTTCTGGAGTTTTATCCGCATCCCGATGGCGCTCATGGTCGGTCTGTGCCTGGCCATCGGCGCCAATACCTCGGCCATCGTCATCTATGTGATCGCCGTACTGACTGACCGTTTCGACGGTGAGTTCGCCCGACTGGATAACAAAACGTCTGAGCTGGGAGAATTACTCGATACGGTGGCCGACAGCTTGCTCCAATCAGCCATCCTGCTGGGGTTAGCTCATCGTTATCCGTCACTCTGGGCCCCTCACGTTTGGTGCCGCTGGCCCTACGCCTTGGTGACGCTGGAAGTCATCAAGTTGATCGGCGGGCCAATGCTCGCCCACTTGCCCGCCTGGCGGTCTTGCCGGCGCGCCCGTCGTCCGAACATGTCGGGTAAATACAAGATGCTGGCCACATCGGTCTCGGTGCTCTTCATCATGGCGCACTGGACGGCGCCGGCTCAACAAGCGGCGGCCCTGGCGACGTTCTTCTCGGTTTATAGTTTGGGACGTCACCTATTCGACGCCGTCGACGAACGCAAAACGCTCCCCCGGGTGTTCACTGCCCAGGCGGTCAATGAGTAGCATCACGATGTCGTGATGCTTTTTTTATGCCGTCACCTGCCCCTGCCCAGCAGCTTTGGTGTCGCTGGGAAGATCGGTCGTCAAGGTCGCCGCCGGACTGGTCGGGGTTTTGTTGGTATAGCTGTCGGTGGCCGTCGCGGTAGCGGTTTCGATCAGGATCGGGATCGCGCCGACTTGATCGGCCGTCGGCGTAATTGACAGATCAAAGCTAGCGGTCAAAGCCGCTAAGCGGCCGCCCGTGCCGGCTGGCACAGTATTTAAAGTCCAGCGCACCATCCGGCTGTCGGGATCGAACACCAGGTCGCCGGCGTCGCGGTTCAAGTTTTGACCGGTCCAGAGCGTCGTGTTCGGCAACCTCGCGCTGACCACTAAGTTATTAGCGTCGCTAGTGGTGTTAGTGATCGTCCAGGTGACACGGTAAACGGTCGTCTGACCGACTTTTGGTGGCAACGGTCCACTGCCAATGGCCTGACCCGAGGTGTCGTAGTATCGAGCTTCAGCTTTCAAAGCCAACACCGTCGAAAGCTTGCTGACCACGACCGTGCTCGGTGGCGTGGTGGTATTGGTATTAGTGGCCAAACCGGGCGCAGTGACGTTGATAGTCGCGGTCACGTGCGGATCGCGATCGGCGTCGGTCGCGACGGTCAGTGTGCTTTTGGCGCCGACCGCAAAACTAATCGTCACGACTTGGGCCGGTTTAAGACTAGCCAGGGCCGCTAACTGATCCTTGGTCCAAGTTAGGACATTGTCTTTCACCAAGCCCTTACTGTCATTAGCCAATTTCGTCAGGTCGAGCGCCGCCCCCTCGAGTTTGACGGTGACGGTCGCATTGGTCAGCTCCAGGTCGCTCGAGTTAAGAACGCGGACGGAGTAATTAAGCATCTCGCCGGGCCCGATTACGACCGGATCAGTGCTACCGTTGACCGCGACGGTGGTAGTCACGCCCGTTTTAACCAAGATAATCAGTAAAGATTGTTCGTCCTGGAGATCAATGGTGTTAGTGCTGTTACGGAGTCCGACGCTGACTTGTAGTGGTAGGGTGTCGCCGATATTTCCATCCACCTTGCCGGCGATGGTGATCGTCCCTTGCGCCCCCTGCTTGACGACGTCAATTTTCCAGACCGCTGATTTCTCTTGGGCCGCCGGGTTAGTCGAGATGACAGTGAAACCGTCCGGATAAGTGGCGTTAATTTGCACCTCTGGCAGATCGTGATCGGAAGTGTTGGAATAAGCCACGGTCCAAGCCCCCGTGGCGCCGGGCGCTAATTGGGTCGGCCCGGTCAGGGCTAGGCCAAGAATCGAAGCGGTGATTTTTACCTGGGTGGTGGCCTGTTGCTGGAAATCGGAATTAAAAGTGGAGGGTCGGTAGGTCATGGTGGCGGAGAAATCGCGCGTCTCGTCAATCGCCCCGATGATCGTCCCGACTAGCGTGACCTGACCGGCTTGGCCGCTCCGGACTGTCCCGAGATCGAAGGCGTTTTTCCCGTCGCCGGTGGCGGCGGGTTCGGACGAGGTGTAAGTAAACCCGGCGGGATATTCGACCGCTAGTTGGACTTTCGTCAAGTCAACCGGTTCAAGATTTTGGTACTCAATCGTTAAGGTCAGACTACTGCCCGAAGTGGCGGCGGCCGGCGGTTTGAATTGTAACTGGACGTTGGTGTTGGAGAACTTTTTAGCGCGGTTAAACACGAAAAACCCGGCGACGCTCACCGCCGCTAAAAGCGCGATGATGCCGATTGTCCAGCCCCAGGGAAAATGCCGCGGCGATTTAGTTAGGTGTTGCATCTCGGTCGGCGGCGGAGGCGTTAGGACCGCAGAAATATCCGGCTGTTCTTCATCAGGCGCTGGTGAGTGTTTCGAACTTACCGCCGATTCTTCTTGCACCACAATTTTACGGCCGCGCGGGGTGGGCGCCGCTTCCGGCGCGTCGTTGGTCGAATCGGGAGCGTCAGTTTCCAGGGCCGACACAAATTCAGCCAGCTCGGCGTCGCTGTACTTACCCGCTCGTTTAGCTTGATCATCGTCGGTTTTACCCTTGGCCATATTGACAGTTTAACTCGCCGACCCGCCTGTTGGCAACCGCCCCAGCCGCACCACCGCCCGGAGCACCCGTTCGCTCTTGAGCGGGCGGTCGAGCGTCTGGTGGATCAACCGCTCCAGCAGTTCGTGGGTTTGCCGAAAAACGGCGCGGGTCAAGGCCGGCGGGCGGGCGGCGCGGAGATAATTAACGGTCGCCGGCTCAATCGCGAACGCCCCGACCTGAGCTTCCGACGCATGCACAAACCCTTGCTGAGGATGATGGACCACTTCGCGATCGTTCAATGGCCGATGGCAGAGGCTACAGCTATCCATGGTCGGCGCAAACCCTTCATGGACCAGGATCGCAAAAGCCCGCCGATCAAGCGCCAACCACCGCCGGCCGGCCGGCCAGGAAATTTCCCGGCCCATTTCGGTCAGCGCCTGCTTGACCAGGTCATACAAACCCTTGACCGCCTGCCCCGGTTTAGTCACCGCCTCGACCAGCTCCATCAGCCACTGCGCCATGGTCATCGCTACTACATCCTGTCGTAGCTCAGGCCAACGGTTAAGAATGACACTACCGGTGACGAGATCTGTCACGCGGCCGTTAGCCAGCGTTAAATCAACTTCCATCAACGGCTCCAACGATCCGCCCAGTTTAGACACGCTCTTTTTAGTCCCCCGCGCCCGCACCCGCTGTTGGCCCAGAGTTGGGGTCAGGATAGTTAATATCCGGTCATGCTCCCGGTCAGTTGTGTGGCGCAAGATAAGCGCCTTGGTGCGGATGACGGACATAAATCTACTGTACCACGAAAAGACATTGCAGGCGTCATAATCGGTACGAGTTCAGGAACCGTTCTCTCAATGTGTAAGTATTGCCATGCTTCAGAAGCCCTAAATATGACTGTAGTGTTTCATTGGTCGGACGTTCTGAAATTCGTCGCATCATCCGATACTTTGTGGCTGTTCGCAAAACACGGT
>JBGPHQ010000063.1:0-5520 GCA_041484505.1 Patescibacteria group bacterium | reverse complement strand
AGTGTTTTTGGCCCGTCTGGGTGTCCCGCCTGCTTCGATCAACCGTATCACCGCCCTGGCGCTTAACCATATGCGGCCGCCGGATCTTTATCGCGAGCGAGCAGTCATCACGGAGCGGGCCTTGCGTAAGTTGGCGCGCGATATCGGACCGACCCATTTACGCACGCTGGTTTTATTGGCCGAAGCTGACCATCGCGGTCGCGGTCCATTCACCATGTCCGATGGCACGAGGCATCGACCGGAAACCGGCGCCTACCACGCCTGGTGGGACGAAAAAATCTCCAGCCTTCAGCTCCATCAAGAACCAGAACTTATTCTCTGGGGGCGCGATCTGGTCGAAAGCGAGCGCGCCTGGCCGGCGGGGCCGTTGGTTGGCCAGGCTGTTCGGCTAGGTCAACTGTTAGCCGATGAGGGCCTGACTCGCGCCCAGGCGCTTGAGCTGGTTGACCGCGCGGCCACGCCGACGGAAGCGGTCGCCGAATTACGTCGCCGATTGCCAACCGACACCGGCGCCTAAATATTTTAACTTTAGTCTTACTTCTTAACCGTCCAGGTCGGTAGCCACTGCCGCAGTTTTTGTTGGGGCTGGGACAGCGGTCCATTTAAATACCACGGCGCGAACCAGGCAAACACCAACCCCGCCACGGTCAGATATGTTGCTATCCAGCGCCGATATTTTTGCCACCACTGTCCAAGCCAGACCGCGATTAACATGATTAAAATTAAATCGAACGGCAGGGCGTGATAGCTGTACATGATGCGGTTAATAACCGCGAACGGTAACCAGGTTGTCAGGAGCAGAATATTTAACAGGCGCGTGGCTGGTGATCGCCAACCCTTGATTAGACTAAACAAAAAGATAGCCACGCCGGTCCACCAGATCCACGGATTCGGCAACGACCAAATAGCGCTCATTTTTTCACCCACCACTCGCGACCAGTAAACGAATGGACGCCACAATATTAGCCAGCCCCACCACGGCGCGGCATAAGGGTCGCCCACGGCGGGCACACTGAGGTGATAATTAAGCATTTGTAGATTTAAATGCCAAAACCCGCTCGATATTCCTAACCAGCCAACGTGAATTCGGTAAACCAGCCAATAAACTGCGGCGGGGATACACAATAAACACACCGCGGCGAACATTTTTTTTCCGCTTGTTTGGTTATGATCGCGATGCTGGCCGAAAATTTGCGGCCAAAAACACAGCGCAATCGCTGGCGCCGTAATTAGCAGGGCCAACCATTTCACCGCTAGCCCGGCGCCAATCATCACCCCCGCCGTTACTAACCACCCGTTCGGCCGGCGCGTGTCCAGGGCTTTCAACACGGCGGCCAGCGCCGCCAAACTATATAAAACGTACGGCACATTAATTAAACCCAGCCGCGATTCAACTAACAGCATGCCGTCGGCCAACGCCAGAATCACCGCCAGGTTAGCGGCGGTGCGTTGTCTGGTTAACCGCCACACCAACCACCATAACAGCGGCACGATCAGCGCACCCTCGACCGCGTTGATGATCCGCCAGGTGAACGGCGTAAAACCGGCCAGGGAAAACACCGCCCCGAGTTGGAGTTTGCCTAGCGGCGGGTGGGGATCGAAGTAGGTCTGGTGGGTGACATAGTCATGGCCGTCATTAACAAAAAAAACCTCGTCGCTGACCAGCTGGGCCGGTTGCTCGAGTTGCCAGAGATGCATGCTTAGAGCAACCACAAATCCCAGCCACGGCCACCAGTTTTTCATTCGTTCGTTATTCATGACCGAAGTATACCCAGCCCCACTTCCGACAACAAGCCCATACATTCAGGATCAATGTAGAAGTTACCAGGCGCTAATGTTTGCATTACATTGCCATCGGAAGTGATGCTGGGTGTAACAGAAAGATGGACACGACCGCATATTTGTGGTATGATGCGCCCATGGCTAAAAAACGTGCGGCCCAAAAAATGGAGTGGCGACATTCCGCCCCACGACGTCACGGCGTTGGGACGCGGATCCGCAAGGCGGTCATTCCGGTCGCCGGTTTAGGCACGCGTTTTTTACCGGCCACCATCGCTCAGCCGAAAGAAATGTTAACCATCGTTGATAAGCCGGTCATTCAATACATTGTCGAAGAAATGGCGGCGGCGGGGATCGAGGAAATAATCTTCGTGACCGGCCGCAATAAACGAGCGATCGAGGATCATTTTGACTACTCGGCCGAACTTGAGCAATCCTTAAAAGATAGTGGTAAACATGAACTGTTAACCGAGGTGCACCGCATCTCCAAGTTAGCCAAGTTTGTCTACGTCCGGCAAAATAAAATGTTGGGCAACGCTAATGCCCTGTTATGCGCGCGAGAAATAGTCGGCGATGAGCCATTTGCTTTCTCCTATGGGGATGACGTCATCGACTCGAAGCGACCAGCGATCGGCCAGTTGATCGACGTCTACCGCCGCCATCATTCAACGGTGATCGGCACGATGAAGGTCAAACCGGAACTGACTCATCGCTACGGCATCATGCAACCAACCGCGCCGGTGCGCAGTAAAACTTTCCGGGTCAAGGGTATTGTCGAGAAACCGAAAGAGAATCCCCCGTCGTTACACTTTAGTCCCGGCCGGTTTATTTTCACGCCGGATATTTTCGATAGTATTTTAAAAACCAAGCCCGGTTTGGGCGGGGAACTGTACGTCGCCGACGCGATTGCTAACATGGCTAAGCACCGTCCGGTTTACGCCCACGAAATGTCCGGTCGTTACTTCGACTGTGGGAGTAAAAACGAATATATCAAGGCGAATATATATTACGCGCTCAAACATCCGGATCTCCGCAATCAAATTCGCGCTTACATTAAAAAGCCTAACTGAAATTTTGTAATTTAAAAGGACTAAATGTTTTCACCGCGACAAACTTACCAATCTGACTTTCAACGAGCATGCGCCGCGTCCTGATCATCGTCGCCATCCTCCTGATTCCGATTATCCCGATCGTGTTGGTGGTGACCGGCGTCATTAAAACCAAGCCGGCCACGGTCGCCAAGGTTAATTTAACGGTTTGGGGCACCCAGGATGATGAGTTAGGTTTGAAGGCGCTGATCGCCAAGTACCGCCAGACACGCTCCTACGTCACCGTCACCTATACTAAAATCCGGGCCGAAGATTATGCCCAGCAATTAGTCAGCGCCTGGGCTCAGGGCACGGGACCGGATGTGTTTTTTGCGCCGGCCAATTGGATCGGTCAGATGTCCGCCTACGCCGTGCCGATGCCGGCCAGCTTAGCGGTACCCCAGGTGATCGTCAGTCAGGGTTTGCTCGGCCCTTCCAGCAAAGTTATCGCCAACGCCAAACCGGCCCCCACTGTCACCGCCTTGCGCAACATTTTTGTCCAGGCGGTCACCGACGATGTCGTCCGCGGCGGACAAGTCTGGGGCTTGCCGCTCAGCTTGGATACCCTGGTCACCTACTACAACAAAGATTTGACCAACAACGCCAAGATTTTCGAACCGGCTAAAACCTGGACTGAATTGCAATCCCAGCTGACCGCCAACCGCCTGACCATTACCGACACCCAGGGCCACTTAGTTCAGTCCGGCGTGGCGCTCGGGACGACCACCAACCTGCCCTACGCCACCGATCTGTTGGCGCTGTTAATGATGCAAAACGGATCGACTATGATCACGCCGGATAATCAGGCCCATTTAAACGATAGCGCCAGCCTACAAGCCTTGCGTTTCTTCTTGAGTTTTGCTCAACCGAATAAAAATAATTTTAGTTGGGACGCGACGCAAACCAACGCCCTGGACGCCTTCACGCAGGGCAAACTCGGGTATTTTTTCGGCACCCTGGCCGATCGGACGGTCATGGCCGCTAGTAATATTAACTGGGGCGTGGCGCCGATGTTACATATCCGCGCGACCGGCGATAACGACGGCCAAACGAGCACCGAACGGTTTATCGACGCCGCGGAGTATCAAGTAGCGATGGTGTCGAAATCAGCCGCCAGCCATGCCCGCTCGACTCAGGCCTGGAACTTCGTCGAGTATATTTCCGAGGCCGGCAATGTCCCGGTTTATATCAAAGCCACCGGTCGCCTACCGGCCGTTAGGTCGCTCTTGGCCCAGATCCAGGACGATCCGAGCGCCGGCTTATATGCTAAACAACTGTTAACGGCTAAAACCTGGTACCGCGGGACGGATAGCACGACGGTCGACAAAGATATGCAACAATTGATTGAGGCCGGTTTAGCTGGCACAACCGACTTAACGGAATTGCTCAATCGCCTCAACGCGCAGGTTCAATCAACCCTGCCGTCTAGTTAGCCGCTCACTAAAATGGGATTGATGACGCTGTTACGAATTATTTTCCAGCCCGACCAACCGAAATGAAGCAGCGCACTGTTTTATATTTTGTCCTGGCCTTAACCCTCGCTTCCGCCGGGTGGACTAGGGTGGGGTGGGCTGATTCCGGCGCCACCACCGGCGCCTCGATCGTCGAACAAATCGGGTGCGACCAGACGGTCATATTACCCGACGGTCACGTCACAGTTAATCGCGCCTGCCAAATTACCGATTTTATTAATCTGTTTGTTTACTTGTCCAAGTGGGGCATGAGCATCTTGGCGGTTTTAGCGCTGTTAATGATGGTTTACGGCGGGTTTCAGTTCGTGACCGCCGGCGGCCGGGCTTCAAAAGTCGATGAGGGCAAGCGGGTGTTAATGGGCACGGTGATCGGCACGATGATCTCCCTGACCGCCTATGTCATCATCAACACGACTGTCACCGCCGTCTCCGGTTTGACCCTCAACTCTTTTAACCCTTTCGCCCCGGTCATTGGCGTGGTGTTCGGCAATCAATCCCAGCCGTTGACGATCCAAGGACAAACCTCACCGACCAAACTATCACAGCCTTTCAGCGGCCAAGTCAGTCCTGGCTCCGGCGGGACGGGCGACAAGATTTACGAATGCCGGAAAACTGGCACGACCTGGGAACAAAACTGTGATACTAATAAATTACAGGCCGACTGCGTAGACACGGTCAATACGACCGGCGGAGAAATTACTAATATCCAGAAAGCCTTGAACGTCCGCGGTTGCAATTGCGGCACGGAAGACGGTTGTTTTGGTCCGCAAACTGTCGCCTGTGTCCGGCAATTCCAAATCGCCAACCTCCTGCCGCCGACCGGCGTCGTCGATGCCACAACTAAAGACCGGATCAACAACGCCGGCTTTACCTGCAACGCCAATGGCGCGCCCGACCCGGCTATTGTCTCCAAATTACCGGCCACCGAACTGGCCACCACCAGCGGGAGCGACAGCGGCTGTTGCGTCGTTAGTAACGGCCAGCAAGATCTGTACTGCGTAAACGGCGTGTCCACGCGCGCCTGCCAAGCGCTCGGTTCGAGCAACACACTTTACGCCGGCGCCTGCGGGGCCGGTGAGACGGCTAACCGTTGCGGGTTTTGTAGTAACAACCAGGCGCCGAGCCCCAGCTCGACCCCGACCAGTAAATGTTTCCAATCCGCTTCACCGTATTGGTGCACT
>JBGPHQ010000062.1:0-5544 GCA_041484505.1 Patescibacteria group bacterium | reverse complement strand
GGGTCCGCCCGGCGCGACGGATTGCGACGCTGAAGCTGGCTGAACGCCGGGACCTGTATCGCGGGCTGAGGTTGATCCTGACGCTGGCCATCAAGAAAAAAGGGACGACGGCCGATGCCTATCGCACCTCCAGCGGGGAACCGGGGAGTATGTTGCCGTTCCTGAAAGTTTATGGACGCGACGATAAGAAATGCAAACGTTGCGGACACCAGATCGTTAAAACCGTCCTAGCTGGACGCGGGACGCACTACTGTCCGAACTGTCAGCGATAACCTACCACCTCGCCGGTGCCCAGGCGTAGAGCGCGAGGCCGATAACTAAACCGATGCATCCGCCGACCAGGGCCTGCCACGGCGTATGGCCGAGTCGTTCCAGCAGGTGCGGCGGGAATTTTTGTTCTTCGCGGTCCGGCAGTTCACGAATCAGCATATTTAAAATCCGGCCGTGTTGACTGAGCACCTGGCGGAGGCCGATGGCGTCGCGGATGATCAAGAGCGAAAATACGGCGGCCACGGCGAAGGCCGGCGAAGCCCAGCCTTCCTGACGCCAAATCACCGTGTCCAAGGCCACCACGAAGGCGGTGTGGGCGGAAGGCATGCCGCCGTACTCCAGGAGCGTCGCCCAGCGTAATTTCCCTTTGGCCGCCTCGATCATAAACTTGAGGACCTGCGTGACGCCGACGGCGACGATGGGAATTAAGATGAGTCTGGGGATGATCATAACCTTGATTAATTGAGGCTACTGACAGGGCGGAAAGTCCAGCTGACTTTAAATTCCGTTTAGGCCCGACCTTTATATTGTAACACACTTTTAGTTTTTTACCCCGGTTTTAATAAGCCTCAGCCAGCAAAGCAACTCAAAACCCCTCCCGATTGGGGGAGGGGTTTTGAGTGGATAATGATTGATTATTTATTAAACCGTGGGTGTATTCTTCGGACGCATTTGGAGGGCGACGGCCGACAAGACGATCGTGCCGAGCACAATCACCCAAGCCCACCAGACCTGCGTCCCGCAGGCGTACTGACGCTGAATGAAAGCCAGGGCGCCGGCCGCCACTATCGCGGCGACTACCGGCCAGATCTTGGTCACCGGCACTAGCGCGTACAGGACCGCGACGGCTAGCAGGAAGATGAGCAACAGGAGTGTCCAGACCCACGGTTTCATGGTGGTGCAGGCATCAGTCGCCGCCGTTTCGGTTGAGACCGTAGCGTTGGTGTTGTTAGTCGCGGTAATATTGGTGTTAGCGGCGGCATTAGTATTTTGGTTCGCGTTCGCGTTAGCCGCAGTGTTCGTGACGGCGGTGTTTGTCGTCGTGGTATTGGTCACCAGGGCGGCGTTCACTACTACGCTGACCTGACCGATCACGTCGCCGACCGCGGCTTGGACTTTGCCGGTCCCGACCTGGGCTGGCTTGAACGTCCCCGTGGCGTCGATTGAGCCGATATCGCCAACCACCGACCAAACTAAAGTCTGACCGCTGATGATATTGCTATGGCCGTCGTAAACGGCGGCGGCATACTTAACGTTCGTGCCCAGGTAAGTTTGTTCAGGATCGGAATTAGGATTGACCACTATTTCCTTAACGGCGCCGGGGGCGACGGTGACCGCGGCGGAGGTGGTGAAACTTTGGTAAACCGCTTGCACGGTCCAAACGCCGGTTTTACCCGGGGTGTAAACGACCGCCGAGACTTTGCCCAGGGGATCATCAGTTGATAACGTGGCTTGACTGGTGACGTCGACGGTGGTGCCGTCGGCCGCGACGGACATGACCTTGAAGGTTTGGGTTTGATCGGCAGTGATCGCGGCGGCCGACGGATCAAGCACGATTTTCACGGCCGGGCCGGCGGCCTGAGCGGATTTATTAAAAACGATGGTGAGTGCCAGTAGGCCAACGATGGCCATGGCGCGGAGCAGGGTGCGCATGCGGAGAGGGTTAAGAAATGAGATCGCCGAAGAGGACGAGGCGATATTTAGTGGAAAAGAGGGGGGTGCAAGTGAAGATGGTCAACTGCGGCTGGGTGGTATTATCTAGAATGTCGACCCGCGATGGATTAACTACTTCACGCCGACCGATGCGGTAATCGTACTCCTGGCCTTGCCAGTAAACGATCACTGGTTCGCCCAGCTGGACTTTGTCCAGCAGGTAGAGCGTGCGACTGCTGGGTGGCAGGTACATCCAGCGGTGTCCGGATAAAACTGTGTTGCCGCCCTTGACCGGGTTAGACGTGCTGGGAATATGCCAGATGCCGCCGCGATCGAGAACTTTTTGCGTCGGACCTTCCAGGATCGGCATGTCAACGCCGATGCTCGGGATGACCAAGCGGTTCCCAGCCGGCCGAGGTTTATCTTGAATGATCGGTAGCTGGCTTAAAGTAACGGTGGTAGCTAATTGGCCGCCGCTCGTCAAACGCGTCTGGTAGGGGATGATCGGTTGGTGTTTAGAAAGAGCGTATTGAACTTTCGGCCAGAATGGATAGGTGATGATTAGGCCACCTAAGACGACTAACGTCACCCCGAGCCATAATCGACCGCGGAACCCCCGCCGGTGTTTGGCCGGCGCGGGGTTTTCAGAAATATGGTTAGACTGGATCGGTCCCATTCGACTGTCGGCGGCGGGCCAGCCAGAACAAACCGAGGCTGAAAGCGCCGAGGCCGAAGGCGAACACTAGGTAGTCGCGGAGCGACACGCCGGTGGTGGCCAAACCCAGGACTTGCGGGATTTTGACTTCGAGGGCGACTTTCGCTGATTGCGGATCAAGTTCGTTGGACAGCACCATCGCCACGTTGTCATACTTACCGGCCTTAACCTTATCGCCGATTTTAACCAGGTAGTTGATGACGCGCTGGTGGTGGGCTTTGAGCGTGCCAATCGACCAAGTTTTAGTCGCTAGGCCGGTATCGGCGAAGGTGAACCCATGTGGCAAGGTATCGGTCAGACTAACGTTCGTGACGTCGGTATCGCCGGGGTTGCTGATCGTGACCGTGTAAGTCACGTTTTTGCCCGGGTTTGTCACCTTCGTATCGACGGTTTTGGTCAAGGTCAGCGTCGGCGCGGTCGTGACGCCCAGGACGGCCGGGATGCGAACATCGACGTTTGAAGTCGCGGTGACATTAGTCGTGTTATCGCCTTTAGCCGCGGCGTTGTTCGTGTAGATGCCGGCGGTTTGGCTACCAGCGATGTTAACCAAGAAGGTGAAGACTTTCGATGTGCCCGGCGCGATGTCGCCAGCCGAGGTGGTCTTAATCGCCAAGCCGGTGTCGACGAAGGTGAAGCCGGCGGGCAGAGTGTCGGTGATAACAACGTTGTGCGCCGTATCGGTCGCGCTGACCGCGTTAGTGACGGTCACGGTGTAAGTCACTTGCTTACCCGGATTAGTGAAGCCGACTATATCGTTGGTTTTGGTGACGGACAAGATCGGAGCGGAAGTTACCGCGGTGTTGACGGTCGAAGAAAACGGCAAAGTTTCAGTCGTGTCGAAGGTCCCGGTGTTAGGAATGACCGTGCCGTTCGCGAGCGGCGAGTTGGTTTTAACCGTCATGACCACCGTGCCGGTTTCGCCCGGGTTACGCGTGCCCAGCGCCCAGCTAATAGTGCCGGCCGCTGAACTCATGGTGCAAGTACCGGTCGTGATGCCGCAAGTTGAAGCGACGAAGCTGGTGTTAGATGGGATGGCGTCGGTGACGATGGCGCTGGTGGCCGGGGCGTCACCGCCGACTGACCAGGTTAGGGTGTAGTCAATATTCCCTCCGGCCGCGACGGTCGCCGGACCGGTCTTGACTAGGGTGATGGTGGGGGCGGCGCTGACGTTCGTTACAGCGCTTGATTCGAGGCCGGCCCAGGCACAAGCCTGGACTAATTGTGTGTTCGAAAGTTCCGGTGAAATCTGACACCCGAGTACCGCAGTGTTCGTCAGCGTCGTCGACCCGGCCGGCATGCTCGCATCGATCGTGGCCTGGAAAGTGCGCGTGATTGAACCATTTCCCGGTACGGTTAGGCCGCTCCAGGTAATGACATTACTTAAGATGGTTCCGCCATCGGGGATCGGGGTGATCACCGTCAAGTGAGCCGGGACCGTATCAGTAATAGCAACATTATCGGCCGGAATATCACCGCTGTTGGTGACGGTAATGGCATAGTTCAATGTCGCGCCCGGCGCGGCGACGTTAGTCTTCTCGCCGTTGACGGTTTTGTTGACCGTCAGCGAAGTATTGCGACGGTTGCCGAAGTCCTGGTGCGTCAGATTCGTGCCGGAGTTTATGCTCAGCTCTTCGTAGTTCGACGTGGTTTGCGTCCAGCCCCCTTGGTTTTGTTCGTAAACGTCATACGAACCATGTGTCAGGCCGGTGAACTCGTAATAACCGTTCGGCCATTCGCCGCTCCCGGTGACGACACAGTTCTCCGTGCCGTTGAGACAGATGCTCCAACCGTTGAGGGCCGGTTCGCCTTCGTCCCATTCATGGTTACCATTCAGGTCGTTGAACTTGTAACCGGAAATCTGCCCGAGCTGGAAATTGCCGAAATTATACTCAGCCTGCAAGTTATCATTCGGCAAAGTGACCTCGTGGCAATTATTTATTTCCGAATCCTGCGGGTAGGTATGCATCCAACCGTCTTTTTGAACTTCGCAGATGCGATACGTTCCGGCCAGGAGGTTGTCGAAGGTGTAGCCATCGCCGGTGGTGGTCGTTGATTGTTCGCCATTATCCCAAACGCCGTTACCGTTCTCGTCAATGAAGATCTTCCAGCCAGTCAGCGGGCCGTTGTCTTCATTCCACTCGTGGTTGCCATTCAGATCGTTGAATTTGAAACCTTGGATGGAGTAAGTTTTCAGTTCGTTGGTGAAGTAGCAGACCGCGCCGTTGTCCGGGACGTTGACCGTCAGCGTTTCGCCGGTGCCGTGATTCAGTTCGGGCGGTGAGGCGCTGTTAACATTCTCATAGCAGATCCAGCCGGCAGTTTTGTACTCCGGTTGCTGGACTTCGGTCACGTCATGTTCGCCGGTGGTGACGGTTTGCGAAGTTGAACCCATGTCGTAGCCCTGACCGCCGCCGTCAAGATTCCAATGCCAACCAGCCACATTAGTATTATCGCCGATTTGTTTATAGACCGTCAGCGGGGCGGTGTTACGGGCATTAGTAATCGTGCAGGTGACTTGATTGCCGGCGACGATGGTCTTATCGCAGGTATTTCCGGTCTGGTGATAAGGGAGGCTACCGGTAGTTTCGTTCACCGTGACCTGACTGCCAGCTTGGAGATTATCGAAGATGACGAAATCCTGGTCAGCGGCTGGGTAGGTGTAATCGCCGCTGTCGCCAAGGCGGAAACCGAACTGCTCCGGTTTCGCGTTACCGGTGACTTCCTTAGTGACCTTCAGGGAACCGCTGGAGTAGCCGTTGATGAAGGTACAGGTGATTGTTTCATCCGTGCCCATGGTCAAGCCGGAAACGGTATGACCGTCGAGTGAACCGACAGTTAGATCGCCTTTCTTACAGCTAGCGCTAACCAATTTCGTTCCATCTTTCTGCGTTTCGACGACCGAGTAG
>JBGPHQ010000061.1:0-5693 GCA_041484505.1 Patescibacteria group bacterium | reverse complement strand
GGGCTAAGTCGATGGTTTTTTGTTCGAATTCGCGCGGTTCGCGGGGGCCGCTGCGGCGTCCCCGCCGTTGCCCGCCGCCCCGTCGTTGTCCTGATGGTAGAGCCATATGGTTGTTAGAAAATCAGTCCGCCCGCGCGCGCGGCGGTGGCTAAGGCTTTAACTCGGCCGTGATATTTAAACCCGCCGCGATCAAACACGACCTGGGTGATTTTTTTAGCTTGCGCTTGAGTCGCGACGGCCGACCCGACGGCGGTGGCTAGTTCAGTTTTCGTCCCTTTAGCTTTAAGTTGGCGGTCGTTAACCATGACCAACGTGCGGCCAGTCACGTCGTCGATCAGTTGCGCTTCGATGTGCGCCAAACTGCGGAAGACAACTAGCCGCGGGCGGCTGGCAGTGCCACTGATGGCCGCGCGAATACGGCGGTGGCGACGGTAGCGGGCGGTGGCGAGTGAACGGACAGGCATGGTAGTTATTATTTAGCGCCGGCGGCTTTAACGACCTTGCCAGCTTTACGCCGAATAACTTCGTCAATGTACTTGATGCCCTTGCCTTTGTAAGGTTCGGGCTTTTTCAGACGGCGAATGGTGGCGGCGGTCTCGCCGACTAATTGTTTATCGATGCCGACCACGGTCATGACGTTTTTTTCCATCCTGATCGCAATCCCGGTCGGAATCGCAAACTCAACCGGATGGGAAAAACCGAGATTAAGGGTTAATTTCTGCCCACTGACTTGGGCTTTAAAACCAACACCGTTGATTTCCAACTGTTTGGTGTAACCGGTCGTCACGCCGGTCACCATGTTGGCGATCAGCATCCGGGTTAAGCCCCACAAAGCCCGATCGGACTGCAAATCCGGATCGGTCACGGTCACGGTCAATTGATTGTCCGCCTGGTGGATGCTCACGCGATTATGAACGGTCAGACGCAAAACGCCCTTGGGTCCGGTGATGGCCACCGTTTGACCGGCCAGCGCAACATTTACGCCGGCGGGGATGAGAATAGGAAGTTTACCGATGCGGGACATAAAATTAATAGATTTCGCAAATAACTTCGCCCCCGAGCTTAGCTTTACGCGCCTCCCGACTAGTCATTAAGCCCTGCGGAGTCGAGATGATGGCGGTCCCCAGATTATTCATGACATTCGGCAGTTGATGGCGCTTAACATATATCCGCCGGCCTGGTTTGCTAATCCGCTTCAGGTTGCTAATAACCGGCGTATTTTGATCGTACTTTAACAGTAGTTTAAGCTTGACGTGGTTTTCCACGGCCGCTAAGCCGGCGATCCAGCCTTCCCGTTCTAGCACTTGGGCCAGGGCGTACTTAAGTTTGGTGTACGGCATCATGACCTCGCGTTGACCAGCGAGTTGGGCGTTCCGGATGCGAGTTAACATATCGGCGATAGGATCGGTCATACCCAGCTCCACAATAAATATATCAGATGCGAATTGATGTTCTGCGGGGAGAGAAAATTATTCATGACGAGATTAGTAGGCTGTGCTCTATGGTGGGGCTGGGTCATAAGCGATAAGTCATTACCACGAGGATTTTCGAATGCCGGGCACGTCGCCTTTATTGGCCAACTCCCGGAAACAAATACGACACAGTTCAAAATCGCGCATGTAGCCACGTTTGCGACCGCATCGCCAACAACGACGGACCCGGCGGGTTGAATATTTCGGCGCACGTTTTGATTTGGCGATTTGGGCGGCAGTAGCCATAAGGTTAGGGCTTGCTAAAAGGGAAACCGAGTTTGCTAAGTAAGGCCTGGGCTAGTTCGCGGCGGGTGGTCGAACTGACGATCGTGACTTCCAAACCGTGTAAATGTTCCACCTCGTCGCTACTGATCTCCGGAAAAACTATGTGTTCCTTGATCCCGACGGTGATGACGCCGCTCTGACCCATTGACTTAGGATCGAGGCCGCGGAAATCGCGCACCCGGGCCAAGGTGACGTTCATGAATTTGTCTAGAAACTCCCACATCCGCTCCCCGCGCACGGTGACCATCGCGCCAATGACCTGGCCGGTTCGGATTTTAAAGGCCGCCACCGATTTTTTAGCCTTGGTCTTGACCGCCTGTTGCCCGGAAATCCGGGTCAGCGTTTTCATGACGGTTTCTTCATGCTTGGCATCCTTGAGGTGTTTACCGAAACCGACATTGATGACCACCTTGACTACCGTCGGCACAGCTAACACATTGGTCAGGCCAAATTCTTTTTGCAAGGCCGGGACGACCGTTTGGCGATAGCGTTGGTGGAGGCGGGAAATCATAATTAAGCGAGTGGGGCTTTAGTCCGGCTGGCGGTGCGGACTTTTTTACCGCCGACTACGGTCGATCCAACGCGGGTGGGGTGACCGGATTTAGGATCGATCAGCATCACATTCGAAAGATGGATCGGGCCATTAAATTGCACGCGTTGACCGGACTCTTTTTGTTTACGGGCGCGGACGTTCTTAGTCATTTGATTAACACCTTCCACCACGACCCGTTGCTGGTCCGGAAAAACTTGCAGGACTTTACCTTTTTTGCCCTGATCCTTGCCCGTCAGCACGAGGACCTGGTCGCCGGTTTTAATGTGGGGAGATGACATAGTCTTAGAGCACTTCTGGGGCTAGAGAAATGATTTTGGTAAATCCTTTATTTTTCAGCTCGCGCGCCACCGGTCCGAAAATACGCGTGCCCTTCGGCTCTTTGGTCAAGGGATCGATGATGACCCCGGCGTTTTCGCTGAATCTAATATAACTGCCATCGCTCCGGCGGTATTCTTTGCGTTGCCGGATGATCACTAAGTGCACGACGTCGCCTTTCTTGACCATGCCGTGCGGCGTGGCTTCTTTGACCGAGCCGGTGACGATATCGCCGAGCTGGCCGTAGCGTTTCTTATAGCCGCCCCAGACCCGGAACACGGCCACGCGTTTGGCGCCGGTGTTGTCGGCTGGTTGGAGAATGGTTCGCAGTTGAATCATAGTTTCTTAATTACTCGCCAACGCTTAGTCGCCGATAACGGTCGCGTTTCCTCGATTATCACGCGATCACCGACTTTAACGGCCGATGGTTCAGCCGCCGCCGCTAACCGCCGACTGACTTTAAAACGTTTGTCGTATTTCGGATGACTGACGGTCCGGTCGATCCGGACAATCACCGTCTTAGTCATTTTGTCGGAGACCACCGTTCCGGTGAGTTGTCGACGCTGGGGAGTCGTAGCCATATAGTTATGGGGTGGATGAAATCGGGGTGGTTGAGGCGGGGGCCGGTGTCGGCTGTCTCAACTTAGTCATCAGCCGCGCGATATCGCGTTTAAGTTCGCGCAGTTCGCGCACGTCCTGATGTTGTCCTTCGGCGACCTTGAACCGGCGGTCACGCAACAGGTCACGTTTCTCTTGGAGCAAACGCTGGAGTTCGGTCGGAGATTTTTGTTTGAGTTCAGACCATTCCATGGCCGGTTGATTGACGTTGAATAAACCTAGTTTTGACCGGTAATTTGTAGGCGGCCAGCATCATCGCTTGGCGCGCGACCGCCTCTTTAACCCCGTCCATTTCGAATAGGACGGTGCCCGGTTTGACAATCGCCACATAGTGATCGACTGCGCCCTTGCCGCCGCCCATCCTAATTTCGTTGCCCTTAATAGTCACCGGTTTATCGGGAAAAATACGGATCCAGACCTTCCCGCCGCGTTGAATGAAGCGGGTCATGGCCCGGCGAGAAGCTTCGATCTGGCGGGCTGTCACCCAACGCGGCTCGAGCGCCTTCAAACCGAAAGCGCCGAAGCTAAGTTCAAGTTTATCCGTGGCCCGGCCGCGGATTCGGCCGCGTTGCCATTTGCGATGTTTAACTTTCTTCGGGGTCATCATAAATTAAGCGGGTCGGGTTGAATCTTTGTCCTGATTAAATACTTCGCCGGTATAGATCCAGACTTTAATGCCGATTTTACCGTAAGTAGTGTGGGCTTCCCCGCGGCCGTAATCAATCGCGGCCCGCAGTGTCTGCAGGGGGAGACTGCCTTGGCTGAGCATTTCGGTCCGGGCGATTTCCGCCCCATTCAGCCGACCAGCCAACATGACTTTGACGCCTTTGGCGCCGGCCTGGATGACCTGTTCAATCGTGTTCTTCATCACCCGCCGGAAGGGTAATCTTTTTTCAATTTGTTCAGCGATATTTCCGACGATCACTTGGGCGGACAAATCGGGTTTGTCGATTTCCTGGACATTCAGCTTAACGTTATACTTGCCCCGGCCCATCAGTAGTCGCCGGATGCCTTGGCGCAAGGATTCAATCCCCTGGCCACCACGACCGATGACCACCCCGGGTTTAGATGTGTGGACGGTGATAGTCACATTCTGGAGTGAACGCTCAACCTCGATGCGGGCTAAGCCAGCGTTCAATAGTTTACCACGTAGGTATTTCCGGATTTGGACGTCCTGTTTTAGTAAGCCGGCGTAATTGCGGACGCTAAACCATTTGGAATTATAGGTGGTGGTGATGCCGAGGCGGAAACTGGTGGGATGGACTTTTTGACCCATAAAGTTAGGCTTGACCTTGACGACGGATAGTTCGATCTTGGGCGTCGCGGGCTTTCGACCGGGACGTCGGCGACTTGGCCGGCTTCCCGGCCAGTAAATCTGCTTTCGTGCGCGGAGAAGTTGAGACCGTCGGCGCGTGCTTGACGGCGGTCGGTGTCGCGATGGTGGCCGGTTTTTTCTGAGCTAACGGTAACGGCTTTGACTGCGCCAGGTCTTCGAGCACCACCGTAACGTGCGTCATTCGTTTTAATATTTCGGCCGCCCGACCGAAGGCGCGGGGTTGCCAGCGTTTCAACCGCGGACCCTCATTGGCGACGATCGATTTAATTCGCAACGTTTGCCGATCAAGTTTAAAATTATGTTCAGCGTTAGCCACCGCTGAGTTGATTAGTTTCAACACCGGACGAGCGGCCTGCTTCGGCAAGACTAGTAATTGATCCGTCGCCTGATCAACCGGCATCCCACGCACCAAATTTACGACTAGCCGCACTTTGCGGGGCGATTGACGAAGGTAGCGAAGATGGGCGCGAACTTCCATGTGCTAAGCCTTAGTGTCCTTAGTTGGTTTGGCGGCGGGGGTGGCTGGCGCGGCGGGAGCGGCGGATTTATCCTGCGTGGCAGCTTCGATTTCCTTTTGCATCCGTCCGCCATGACGCACGAATTTACGCGTCGGAGAAAATTCACCTAACCGATGACCGACCATGTTTTCCACGACATAGACGGAAATATGATTCTTGCCGTTGTGGACACCGAAATTAAAACCGACCATGCCCGGGGTTATAACTGAATCGCGCGACCAGGTTTTAATCACAGTTTTATCGCCAATCTTAAGCCGGGATAGCTTGATTAGCAACTTCGGGTCGACGAATGGCGCTTTTTTGAGTGAACGTCCCATATAAAATTACTGGCGGCGGCGACTAATGATTAAACGATTAGAATATTTTTTATGGCGCCGAGTGCGCACGCCGAGGGCATGTTTGCCCCACGGTGTTTTGGGATATTTCATGCCGATCGGTTGGTTGCCTTCGCCGCCGCCGTGCGGATGGTCGACCGGGTTCATGGCTTTACCGCGCACTGACGGTCGCCGACCGCGCCAGCGCATGCGCCCGGCTTTCCCCCACCGGATGTTACCGTGATCGAGGTTGGAAACCTGGCCGATTGAGGCCAGACCGGT
>JBGPHQ010000060.1:0-5768 GCA_041484505.1 Patescibacteria group bacterium | reverse complement strand
ATTGGAACAGATTCCTGTAAGTAGTCGTATGGAAAATCATGAGTCTCTACACCACCAAAGTACCAAGCGATATCCACTCCATACTTTTTTCGTAAGTAATGAAGTAGCTTTTGATAATCAATTTTCCAGCCAAGACTCTTTTCACCTCCATAGAAAAGGTTTGACGCATCGATAAAGGCCTGGGTTCTCATAATCCTATATTACCCGAAGATAAACCGAATGTCAACTAGTCCGGCTATTAACCCTTGGTTCTCCTACTTCTTATCCCACTCCACCCCCGCACCAGTCCTTCCCTTCGGCGGGCTCAGGGTCGTCCGGGGCGGGGTTTCGCATTCGCTAGTTAACTCGCACACTCTTTGTAAAAACATTTTCTTTGTTATTTCGCTTTATTCCAGCTCACTTTCAAAAAATGCGACCCGCAGCTCATGCACGGATCGTAGGCGCGGATGAGTTTCTCGATCTCGAATTCGATCTTCTCCTTGGTCAGCGCCGGGTCCGGTAGCAAACCATTGACTATCGTATAGATATCTTCTTCGATATTGATCTGGTTCTGGCCGGTCGGGACGACGATTTCGCCGGCCGCGACGATGCCTTTATCATCAATGGTCACTTTGTGATACAGCGTCCCGCGCGGCGCCTCGATCACGCCGACGCCGGTGCCCGCCTGGTAGGGCTTTTTGATGACCGGTTCTGGTTTGAAGGCGGTGGTCTGCAGAATTTCGATCGAACGGTCGAGCGAGTGGAGAATTTCGATAGCTTGGGCTAAGTTATTGTTGAAAATATCCGTCGACGGGAATTGCTTCAAGGTCGACGTCGTCGAAGCGATGGTTTTCGGGTGAAGACGGTCTTTGGCTAAGTTCATGCGGGCCAAAGCGCCGACCATGTACGAACGGCCTTTGTATTTGTAGGCCGAGGCTTGAGAATAGGGGAGCACGACGTGTTCGAGCAGGTCGCGGTAACCCGACTTGGGAATTTCCTCGCCGCGGCTGGTGCGGATCGGGCCGTTGAGGAAGCCAAAATTTTCCGGAATGATAGCCATGAAATCCGTCTGCCGATCGAAGTGAAAAGGTTGTTTCTCAAAGGTGGCAATCAGCCGCAAGACTGCCGGGCGGGCGGCCTGGAGCTTTTTAATCGCTTCATCAATTCCAGCCTGGTCGGGGAATTTAATAAAGCCGCCGATGGTGGGGTTGATGGCGTGGACACTGCGGCCGGAAATAAGCGTCGCCAGGTAGTTCCCGGCGCCTTTTATTTCAAAGCCGTCGTGAAGTTGTTGGTGTTGCTCCGGGTCGTTCTCATCGAAATCCAGGAAAGCGTCTTTACCATATATATCCGGCATGGAGAAAAGAAATAAGTGCAAGGCGTGGTCGCGGATCATCAGGCCGTACATGGTCAGTTCTCGAAGGAGCATGGTTTGTGGCGACGGGGTGATGCCGAGCGCTGATTCACATGACTCGATACTGCACAGCAGATGGGCGTTCGAACAGGTGCCGCAAATGCGCGCTAGGAGTTGCGGCAGGGCGATGATCGGCTTGCCCTTCATCGCTTCGGTGTAGAACCGCTTGTACTCGGTGATGGCGAAATGGGCGTATTCGACCTTACTGTCGCGCACCCGAAGCTCGAGCGAGGCCGCGCCCTCAACTTTCGTGATCGACTCCATGGTCAGGTCAATGGTATGCATGTTGTTAGCGCAATAGTCCGCGGCCGATTTTCAGCACGATGATTAAGCCAATCGCCATACTGCTGGCCCCGGCTAAGGTCTGGACCGCCGCCGTCATCCGCGCGAACCGTTTTGTTAGCAGGAACGGCAGTCCAATGATCGAGCTGATCATGAGCATGCTGATGATTGAGCCCAGTCCGAAAATAAGAATGAAGGCGACGCCCTGCGGTGTTGATTGGACCGTCGTCAGGACGAGCAGGGTCAGGGCGGCGCTACCGGCCAGGCCGTGCAGCGCGCCGATGGCCAGGGCGCGATGGTTGTGGCTGTGCGTCGGTTGAAGCATGTGGCTATGGACATGCCTGTGGGTGGTTCCGTCGTGCTCGTGGCGGTGGATATGAATTTTGTGGCGGAATATTTTGCGCAGGAGATCAGCGCCGAAACCGATCACCACCAAACCAACAATAAATTCAAGTCCTAGCGCTACTCGCGACGGTATAGCCACCTTGAACAGTAAAATAATTACACCGACGATAAGCAACGTCGCCGTGTGTCCTAACCCCCACCAGGCGCCGAGCAGGGAAGATTTTTTTAAGTTTTTGGTCTGGCTGACCATGGTCGAGACGACGGCGACATGGTCGGCGTCGAGGGCGTGTTTCAAGCCTAGAATAAACCCGGCGCTGAGCAGGGTGACGAAAGTAAGAAGCGAGCCGCTCATCCCGTTAGAAGTGAATGAATATAAACTATCAATATAGTGGGGTTAAAGTAATCGTTGTTGTTTCGCAAAAAATATGGTTTTTATCACTTCTAACGGGACTCACTTTGATGCTCCTTTAAATTCTTTAACCAAAGTATCGACCGCTTGCAGGAAAAGTTTTGGGTCCATCGGACAGCCCGGCACCGCAGCGTCGACTTTAACCACATCGGATACTTTCAACACTTTTGGCAAGGCCTGAAAACGGTCAATCAGGTGTTGGATCTCGGCTTTTTGCTGGTCGTCAAAAGTGTTGCGCTGTCCCGACGGCATGCCAATGACCGCGCAGGCGCCGATGGCCACCACTTTTTTTGACTTGGCCCGAATTTCCTTGAGCTTGGTTTCGTGCTCGGGCGAAGCAATCGCGCCTTCGACGAAAGCGATGTCCAGCTCGTCAAGCACATTGTTCTTTTTCAGCACCCGGGCGTGACGAAAATCGAACAGTTCTTTCCATTCCTGCCAGTGGTCATTCATCAATTCCGTCATGACGATCGTGCTGTCCTCACAGCAGGAAAACGAGAACCAGCCGATCCGGATTTTTTGTTTGACTGGCGTGGTATTAGGCCGGTTCATGTTTTCGGTTTTAAAATAGTGCGCAGATCGAAGGCGGGATCGCTTAGTTGTGGCCGGTACGGCGCGATTTTAATGTCTTGTTCGATAATCTTAGTCAGCGGCGCGAGATCGGTTGTCCGATTGATCATGGTCGCGCCCTCAACTTCGCCGTTTAGGACCATGATGCGCGTCAAAGCTTTCAGTTCCGGCGAACCACGCAGTATAATTTCCCGATCTGGCAAAGCCCGCACGTCGCCGGTGAAAGCAATTGTCGTGCCGAGACCCTGGGCGGTGTAAAAGGAAACTTGGCGGTACGGTTGGTGTTGGCCCATCATATTCAGGCCGGCCACCTTGCCATGGACATGGGCGTTCACCCAGTTCCCCAGTTGGATGTGTTCGTTCAAGATAAGATCATTATATTCGGCTACGTCGCCGGCCGTCCAGATATCAGGCACGTTCGTTTCGAGAAACTCGTTGGCTAGGATGCCGCGGTTACAGGTGATGCCAGCTTTGGCCACCCACTCAAGCGGGCAGTAGGTGCCGATCCCGACCATGATTAGGTCGGCGGGCAGAATCTTGCCGTTGTTCAGCTTCACCTGTTTAACCGCGGTCTCGCCTAGCACCTCGGCGACGGTAGTCTCGTAAAGAATTTTCACCCCGCCCTTTTTTAAGGCGACCTCAATCATCCGGCCCGACGGTTCGTCCAACAGCGGTTCCCATAAATACTTTTCGCGGATGACCAGGGTCGTGTCCACCCCGGCTAGGCGGAGCATGTCGCACATCTCGAAACCAATGAACCCGCCGCCGATCACTATCGCGTGCTGAGCGGTTTTCACCCCGGCGATAACCTGTTTGGCGTCGTCGAGGGTGCGCAAATAAAGCACGCCTGGCTGATCGGCCCCGGGCACTTCCCAGCGCCGCGCCTCGCACCCGAGCGCTAATAATAATTTATGATAAGCAATCTGTTGACCATTTTTGAGCGTCACCGTTTTACTGGCTGGGTCCAAAGCCACGGCCAGTTGGTTCAGCGTATTGGCCACGTGATTATCCCGCGCCCACGATTCGGTTTTTAAAAAAACGGAATCAAAAGGAATTTTTTCAAGAAAAAAAGCCGGTTTCGAAAGCATGATCCGGGAATAGAACCGATACGGCTCATGGGACACGACATGGATGCTCGCTTGCTGGTCCTGCGCGCGAATGGTTTCGGCCGCCGTGGTCCCCGCCACCCCGCCGCCGATAATCAGATATTCGGTTTGCTTCATGGATAAAGCTGTTTACCGTCCTCGTCGTAAACGGTAATAGCTTTGGTCGGGCAGGATTGCGCGGCCATCAAGAGCGTCTCGTCGTCAAGGGCGCCATCCTCGAGGTTGGGCCGGTCCGCCGGCCCGGAGTTTTTCACTCCGCCTTTTTGGAGGAAGACGGCCTTATTTTCGCCGTCCAGCTCATAGACGCTGGGGGCGTTGACGACGCAACTGGCCGCGCCAATGCAAAGTTCCCGATTAATCACCATTTTCTTGATCTTTCCGGCGGCGCCAGATCCGGCTCCGCCGGACTTTTTAGCCTCGGCCATAAATAGTCCTTTCGTTTTTAGCTAGTTTAGGGTTGACCCTTGTATTGTAACACAAAAAAACGATGGTTGTCGTGACCACGTAAGGAGCTTGACCCGGACCGGCGATTGACATATACTCTCGCTGTTTTACAAGTTTTTGGCCTCATCGTCTAACGGTTTCCGGCGGAGCCGGACAAGAGGACATCGGCTTTTTCCGGCCACGGCCGGATCCGGCCTTTAGGCCGAACAAGCCACAAACCATATGCATTTTGTCTACGTTCTGCAAAGCATCAATTTCCCTCGACAATACATTGGTTCTACTGATACTGTTGGAGCGCGAATTAAAAAACACAATAGCGGTTCGGTGCGATCAACGAAGGCATACCGACCCTGGAGACTTGTTAAAACGGAGCGTTTTGAGACAAAAAAGGAGGCTCGACAGCGTGAAATCCAGTTAAAGAAATCAGGTCGTTTACGGAAAGAACTTAAACAATTTATGCCGCCATCGTCTATCGGTTAGGACGCTAGGTTTTCAACCTAGTAAGAGGGGTTCGACTCCCCTTGGCGGTACCAATTATTATTAACGCTTTTTCCAGCTTACCAGCCGGATCCGGCCTTCAGGCCGGACAAGCCGGTAATCGGGGTTCGACCTGTCCCGCACCTGTGCCGGGCACATGGTGCGGGGTTCCCCGTGGGGCTACCATCAACACTTTTTATCCAGCACCACCTGAGAGGGGGGATACACTATTCACATCGTGAATCTCCGGGCAGCGGAGTCGTTTTTGAAAATCCTTGGCAACCTTAAGTGGTGCTGGATTTATCGAGAGACCGGGAGAGCCCGGGCCCCAGCGGACTAGATACCTAACCCAAGTGGCCCGCCAAATAACCTTTGCACTCCTCACAGCGGACTTTGAATCTGTTTCAGCTTGGGATTCGTGACATGGGTGTACAGTTGCGTCGTGCGGATGTTTTGATGACCCAGGAGCTCTTGAACGTAGCGTATTCGTAGCTCGATTTCGGCTTGGTCCAGCCAAAAGTCTATATTTTCCATACAAAATAAGCGGCCTTTCTGCCACCATGGGTTAGACTAGCAAAACTTGCAAAAATAGGCAATACTAGGTGTACTAACTCCCCTGGGTTCGCATAATAACGAGTTATTTGAAATACATGTTTTCCTTTCGGAGCTATCGCTCCGACTCTTAAAAAAGAATCCGATTTTGTTTTTCTTGACATTCGGTATTACTTCGGGTAAGATTGCT
>JBGPHQ010000059.1:0-5817 GCA_041484505.1 Patescibacteria group bacterium | reverse complement strand
CACGATCGCTTCGACTGGGCGCGAAAGCGAAGCATCGTCCCCACCAGGGCCACCAATATCAATAATGAAGCGAAGGCGCCGTTAGCTAACAGGTCGCCGATGCCGTACGGATACCATTCGTTCCCGACGCCGATCACCTTCTGAAAGTTTATAACGCCGATATTGATCAGCTGGTGCCAGTAGAAAAAGAAATTGCCGGGGAAGTATGGATTTATAATTACCCCGGCCGCCAGTCCCCCGACGACGGTCAACCACAAGACTAAATTTGGGCGGCGGCGCGCGTGACGCGAATGGCGACTAACCAAGCTCATCACTTTGTTCACAAATTGGTGGCTGTGCTGTTTGGTGATTAGTTGATTGTGCCACCAACTAGTGGCGCTGACCACGACCGCGCTGACGCCGAGGAGCGGGAATCCGCCGTAGTACCAAACATAGGCGGCGGCTAGGACGAATAATCTTTTAAATTTGTATTCGAACATCCAGACCAACCCCACAATCAAAATAATGAGCGAGGTGCTCGGCGCCTTGGCTAGGGAAACGCGAAAGGTTAGCGGACGAATGGCCAAAAAGATCAGCGCGAACATCAGCGGCCAGCGCACCCCCAGTCGCCGGCAAGCCCAATAAAAAACCGTCACTAACGTCGCGCCGAACACGACGGTCGCGAGTTTTAGACCAATCAGCGGCGGAAACCAGGTCACAAACGGAATCAGGAGCACGTGGTAAATAAAATGCTGGTCGGTGTACTGTTGGCCCAGGACCGTCAGGTTCAGCCAGGGAAACTGGTGGATTATCCCCTGGTCGCGGATCAGCAGGGCCATCTTAGCGTGGTAAAACGAGTCGGGATCGGCGAAATACGGGCTGGCTTGGAAAACCAGGAACAGCCCGAAGGCCAATACGAACAAAACCAGGTACGACAACCACGGCCACTCGTGGCGCAGGAAATCGATCATAGCCGATGAGCGGCATGGCATGTAAAAAGTATAGCAAAAAACGGGGCGCTAGGCATTAGCGGGTGTCGGCAGTATTTTTTTGTCATCATCCTACACTAAAGAGGGATGACCAGTAAATTCGCTGATAAGGATGTCAACAAAAGACACGTTTGTGGCTTTGTGGTTACAGACAAGCGTGATTAGGCTAGCTAAATATGGAAAAGTCGCAAAAGACAACTCCCGCCCAAGCATGGGTGGCAGGAATTGCTTGATCGGTCATTAATTTCGTGGTCGTCCGCCGATCGTGACGCGACCAGTCACCCACACTCTAGCAGAGGACCTGTCGCGACGCAAGGTGAGAAATAAAATCATATGCGCATTGACCCGACACCCCCACCCCGTCATTCTGAGTCCCGCCCCGGGGGGGACGAAGAATCTCCACTAAGTACTAGGGAGACCCTTCAGCCATGGCGCGTGGCTTAAGGATGACGACGGGGTGGAGGTAGGTTGACCAGCGCCTCTAAAAATGATAAAATTCGTATGGTTTTTTACCAATTACTGATTCCCCGACACCATGTCCGGTCATTCGAAGTGGTCGACCATCAAACGTCAGAAGGGCCTGACCGATTCCCGCCGGTCGGCGGTGTTTACGAAACTTGGACGATTGATCACCGTCGCCGCGCGGCTGGGCGGGGGCGATCCAAACATGAATTTCCGTTTGCGCTTGGCCATCGATCAGGCCAAATCAGCCAATCTACCGAACGATAACATTGAACGCGCCGTCAAAGCCGGCACCGGCGCGGACAAAGACGCGCACACGAAGGATGTGCTCTACGAAGGTTTCGGTCCGGGTGGCGCGGCTGTCATGGTCGAGGCAGTTACGGACAATAGTAACCGCATCTCTAACGAGGTGCGCAACGTTTTTACCAAACATGGCGGCTCGCTCGGTTCGCAACACAGTGTCGGCTGGATGTTTGTCCTGCGCGGCGTGATTCGCGCGCCCTTAGCGGCCGACCGCGCTAAGCGCGAGGCGCAAGAACTGGCGCTGATTGACGCCGGCGCCGAAGATGTCCGTGAGGAAGATGAACAGCTAGTAGCAATCACGACGCCGGACAACTTGTCTAAAGTCCGCGCGGCGCTGACGGGATCGGTCGAAGCCGATGTCGAGTATATCCCGACTACCACGACCGTGATTGACGAACCGACCCGCCTAAAACTTCACGGCCTACTCGAGGCGCTCGAAGCGCTCGACGACGTGACTCGCGTGACCAGCAATGAAGACTAGCCGCCGCGTCCTGGGGGTCGATCCGGGGTTAGCTCGGATGGGCTGGGCGGTGGTTGAATCGCGCGGCGCCTCACCCAAACTCATTGGTTGCGGTTGTTTAGAGACCTCGCCGCGGGCCGCCCTGCCGGTGCGGTTGGCCCAACTCCACCGACGCCTGAGTGAAATAATTAAAGAATACCGGCCGGAAATAATGGCCATCGAAAAACTATATTTTACTAAAAACGTCAGCACCGGAATCGTCGTCGGCCAGGCGCGTGGCGTGGCTATTTTAGCCGGGGCCATGGCCCAGCTCGCGGTTGAAGAATTCACCCCCACCGCCGTTAAGTCGGCGGTCACCGGCGACGGCCGGGCCGACAAACGTCAAATGGGGAAAATGGTTCAACTATTGCTTAACTTAAAACGTTTGCCGCGCCATGACGACACCACGGACGCGATCGCCATCGCCCTCTGCGCCGGAGCCGTGAAGGTGCTAAACTAAAGTTATGCCGCCACCACGCCCCCTTAATATCGCCGTCATTACGACCGAAGTCACGCCGTTCTCTAAAAGCGGCGGGTTGGCTGATGTTTCCCACGCCCTGCCTAAACATTTGCAGGGGCTCGGACACGAGGTGTCGGTCGTCACGCCTTATTATTCGTTCATCGCCAAGCGCCCGGACGCCCCCACCCATATCGGTGATGCCGTGGTTAAGGTTGATAAACACGAGTATCCGGTGCGCTTTTATCGCACCATGATGTCAGAACATACCAAGGTGCCGGTTTACTTCGTCGCCCAAGACGACCTATTCGGCTCGCGCGATAACATTTACTCCTATCCCGACGATAACTTGCGTTTTTTAGTTTTTGATCGCGCCGTGTTCTTGCTATTTGAATTAATCGGCCACATTCCCGATGTGCTTAATTGCCACGACTGGCAAACCGGTTTGATCCCGAACCTGTTAAAACTCGAATACCGTAAACAGCCGATTTGGCACGACACGGTCAGCGTGTTTACGATTCACAACCTGCTGTACCAAATGCAGGGCCTGTGGTATGCGGTGCCGGAGGACAAACGTGACACCGGCCGCGGTTTGCCGCCAAACTCGTCGGCTAAAATCCGGACCGCTAATTTCACGTTGCGGGCCATTAAGAACGCAGATATCATTAACACGGTCAGTCTGCGTTACGCCGAAGAAATCTTAACTAAGAAATTCGGCGAGGGTTTAGATGGCTTTCTTAGACGCCGGCGTGACACCGTCTTCGGCATCATCAACGGCATTGACTACACTATATTCAATCCCAGTTTTGATGAACACCTAAAGATTCATTACGACTGGAACTCGCTGAACAAAAAAATGGAAAACAAGCTGGCCCTCCAGCGCACTTACCACCTTTCGGAACGGCGCGACGTGCCGTTGATCGGTTTAGTTCATCGTTTAACCGAGCAAAAAGGGTTCGATTTAATCATGGAAATCCTGCCGATTTTGCTTCACCAACCGGTTCAGCTCGTCATTGTTGGCGCCGGCGATCGAAATTATGCCGCCTTTTTCCGCCACATGGCGAAAAAATATCCCCAGCAAGTGGCGGTTCATCTCGAATTTTCCGAAGCAGTCGGTTCACAAATTTACGCCGCCTCGGACATGTTCTTAATGCCCAGCCGGTATGAGCCGTGCGGGGTGTCGCAATTGATCAGCTTGCGTTACGGTTCGATTCCGATCGTCCATCGCACCGGCGGTTTGGCCGACACCATTTCTGATTTTGATCCGCGCACCGGCGTCGGCACCGGTTTCGTTTTTTACAACTACACCGGACCTGATTTATTGATGGCCCTGACCCGGGCGATTGAGACCTACAAATATCCGCGGGTCTGGGAGCATTTGACCTGGCAAGCCATGCGGCAGTCATTTTCCTGGGAACTGCCAGCGCGCAAATACGTCGATCTTTACCGGCGCGCCCTGGCCCTCCATCATGCGCTGGAGTAATTTCTTTCATATCTACCAGCCGCCGGCCTGGGACGAGGTGATTATTCGCCGCGCCAGCGCCGAAGCCTACCAGCCGCTCCTCAACATCCTGCGCGCCCACCCGGAAGTAAAAATTACTCTAAATGTGACCGGCGCTTTAATTGATCAGTTGACTGCCCTGGGGTTGGGAGCCATCTTGACCGGCATCCGCCAGCTAGCCGAACGCGGACAAATCGAATTAGTCGGGAGCGCCAAATATCATCCAATCCTACCGTTGCTACCGCCGGAGGAAGCGATCCGCCAAATTGAGTTACAAACTGAAACTTGTCGCAGTGTTTTTGGATCGACTTTTGCTCCGCGCGGATTTTTCGCGCCGGAAATGGCGTTTAGCACTAGCCTAGAACAACTCTTATTGGATCGCGGATATGAGTGGGTGATGTTGGATGAAATATGTTCCGGCCACCCGCTCGGCACGATCCGGTTTGATCGGCGCTACCGGACCGCGGCCGGCCTGGGCGTGGTTTTTCGCAATCGCGCGATGAGCGATTTTCTGTCTTTCACGGCTAGCATCGACCAGCCCGAGCTGACGGTGGCCGCTATTCAACAGGATCCGCGAAGCGCGGCCGAATTAGTGACCGCCATGGACGGCGAGAATCTGGGCCATCATCGGGCCGGTGTTGATCGGCTGTGGGAAATTCTAGTCACCTGGCCGGAGATGGTGACGGAAACAATCAGCCAGTATCGACACCGCCTGCCGCAGGAAGAATTAGTCGTTATTCATGATGGCAGTTGGTCGTCACAGCCGACGGAGATGCTGGCCAATATTCCGTTCGGCCTTTGGAACCATCCGGCCAATCCGATTCATCGCCTGCAGTGGCAGTTGACGCACCTGGTCATCACCGCTGTGCGCGGCGCCAGCGGTGATCCGTCTTTCGACACTACCCGCCGCCTGCTCGACCAAGCCCTGACCTCCGATAAATACTGGTGGGCGTCGGCTAGTCCGTGGTGGGATATGACGATTGTCATTCGCGAAACACAGCGGCTGGTGGACGTCTTGGCTACTCTCACCCATGTTCAACCTAAAACCCTGAATACCGCCGAACGTTTAATGCAACAGGTCGCCACCACGGTCGAGCTGTGGGAAAAAACCGGCTTAGCCAGGCGTCGGCAAGCGACGTATTTACAACAAAGCGGCGACGTGCGGTTTATGGGCGGGCGGCGCTTGCGAGCCTGAAGTCTGCTATACTAAGGACATGTTCCCGCTAGAAAGCTCGTTTATTAAGCCCCGCCATTCGACCGTTTTTTTGGGTTTTTATTTACATACTTTCTAACGGGATGCTCTGGGCTAATTTTCTCCACTTCTACCAGCCGCCGACCCAGAAAGAGTTTTGGGTCAAGAAAATCACCAATGAATGCTACCGTGTTTTGGTTAAGGGCTGGCTGGCCAACCCGAAAGCAAAAGTGACGCTTAATGTCAATGCGGTCCTGGTGGAGTTCTGGCACAAATACGGCGCGCAAGATGTGATTGACGGATTGCGAACCTTGGCTGAGCGGGGCCAGTTGGAGTTTACGGCCAGCGCGAAATACCACCCCTTTTTGCCGCTCATTCCGGCCAATGAAATTCGACGGCAGATTGAGTTAAATACCGAAACCAATCGTCATTTTT
>JBGPHQ010000058.1:0-6028 GCA_041484505.1 Patescibacteria group bacterium | reverse complement strand
TAGAAGCCCGCCACGATGACCAAATCGACTCGAAAGATGCGACGGATGAGGTAGTCACTCACCCGAATCGCTAACCTAGAATGGAGGTTGAGATTGGGTATCCGACCGTCCGCCAGAATATGCTGGTGGTCAATAGAGACCAGCGGGATGCCCAATGCATGAGCAATCCTGGCGGTGTAAGGCTCGAAATCAGTAATGACGCAGTCCGGTTGTAGTTGCCGGATGAGCTGTTCGGCTGCCTGGTAGGCTCGGCCTGTCCTGGTCATGAGCGCTAGCAGTGCCGGTGCATGCCGCCACAGGGTCAGGCCATGATGTATCCGACCGCTTTCGTAAACGAACGAGAAAGGGTAGACCTTATGAAGGTCCGGGTAGAAGCCTTCTTTTAGTAGGGTCAGTGCATCGCCACTGGTCAAAACATGGACTCGATGCCCCGCCGCGACCAAATGTTTGATGATGGCCTGACTACGATGGGCATGACCTCGTCCTTCGCCCATGATTCCATAAACGATAACCTTCTTGTTCGTCACGGAGTCCTCGGTTGGAAGAGGGTCAGACCACTCGTCTAATTGTCAATGTACGAGATGCTTCCATCCGTGATGTCATCAAGAAAAACAAACACGGACCAAAAACGTCCTCAGCTTAGCTGATTGCCCGGTATTGTCAACTGTCTAGGGCTGGAGAGCATCTTGTTTCTTGGCGAGGCGATCGAAGTATACCCAAAATCCAACGCCGGCAGAAATATAAAAAATCCAGTGAACAATGAAGCTATAGATGTATCCAGACGGTACACGCAAGATGAGCGGCGGGAAAATAAACCCAGCCAAGGCCGAAGAAACTATGTAGTAGCAAGCCCAACGGCGACGAGACGTCAGGAATAAGGGTACATGGGAAACGGAGAAGAACAGGCAGAACAACAGCATAATAATAAACATCGAATAGCCGGCCTGAGCAAAAAGTGATACGAGTACAATGATACACGTTTGCTGGAAAATGATTTCAAACGTTTTTGAGACAAGGTATCGATAGTCAAGTTTAATAAAGTTTTGGTCGTGGTTACGATCAATGAAACTTGTTGGGCGCTTTAATTTTTTTCTCGCATACCAGTACACCAACGGATTCAAAACAAACAGCCCGACCAAAATCGCCCACGGTGTAACCCCAACCGGCTGTAGCAGTGGCTTGAAGTAAAGACGGTAGTTGTATAAGACCAATAGAGAGGTAACCAGGAAGTAGCCACTAGTAATGACGTATCGTTTAGTATGGGAAATATGGAATCGCCTGTTTAAAACCGACGAAAAAAAAGCCATCACGATGATGAATGTCACGATTACCGGAATGATTGATGTAGGCATGCTCTAGTGTTGCACGGCGTGCTATTTTTCTCACTCGTTCACGGCCAACTAGTCATTTACAATTCTCAATACTTATTCGAAAGAAATGTTCAACATCTAAAGATGCGGGGGCAGCTGGGTCACTTCCGATACTTAGTTCTCTTGGCGGAGGGAGTGAGATTCGAACTCTCGATCTACCTCAGCTCGATAACGGGTTAGTCACCGCACCAGAGCGGAGGAGGTGAGATTCGAACTCACGATACGGGTTTAACCCCGTATAACAGGTTAGCAACCTGCCGCCTTCAGCCACTCGGCCACTCCTCCGCACTGGTGCGGGATACCACCTTCATTACTTTGTTGTTATTAAAGGAGCGGGACAACCTGCCGCCTTTCACAGCGGTGGTCGACCACCTCGCCAGGATTTATTAATTGTACCAGTTTTTCCCACCCCTGTATTTTATTTAGCTAGGTGGGCGGGATCCCGCACCATGGCGGAAGGTGCAGGATTCGAACCTGCGAGGAGCTTGCACCCCTAATGGTTTTTCCCGGCCCTGTGCTGTCTTAAAAAAGTAGCCGGGATCCCGCCGTAGAGCGGAGGAGAGAGGATTCGAACCTCTGATACCCTTGCAGGTATAGCAGTTTTCAAGACTGCCCCGATCGACCACTCCGGCACTCCTCCGCTCTGCGGCGGTGACAAGACCATCGCTTTAGACCACTCAGCCACGCCTCCATATTGTCACTAGCCTTTTGCCAGCGCCACGGCGGTGATGCGATTAACGCCATGCTGTCGAAGAACTGACGCACACTCCGCGATGGTTGAGCCGGTAGTGATGACGTCATCGACGAGTATAGCAGATTTCGGCCAGGTGACAACTCTTCCACGCCCGAACGCCCCGATGATATTCGTCGTGCGCTCCTTGGCGCTGAGCAACGCTTGCGGCGTGGTGTAACGTGTGCGGCGCAGAATATCGGTGACTGGGCGGCCGGTGATCGCACCTAAAGCTTGGCTGATGAAGAGCGACTGATTAAAACCGCGTTCGCGTTGGCGGCGATGATGTAACGGCACGGGGATAATGCTAACGTCCTGATCAGCGACCGCCGCTGACAGCGGTTTCAGGACTTCAACTAGTACCGGCGATAAGCCGGACCAGTAATGGTATTTTAATTTTTGAATCAACTGAGCCAGTGTCTCACAGTCGTACGAGCCACGGGTGATAACGCGGTCCACGCCGCGGATGGGCAGGGGATCGATCAATAGTGGCTCATGATCAAGACTGGACGTTGCGGCCGGGCACAGCCAAGCTCCCTCGCGACCGCAATGAACGCACAGGGGTGGGAAAATGAGATCGGTTAACTTAGTGACGATGAACATAAAAAACCGGGCTTAGCCGCCTGGGGCGGCTCACCAAACCATCGTATCCTAATCCTAACGCCTGCTCTCTAGTTTTGTCAACCCAGCCCCACTTTGACTGTTAATAATCCTCAAACTTGTCACCCTGAGCCCCGGCTAAGAAATGTTCCCTGATATAATTCGCGCAGGGTCTCCTGAACCGCTAGTATTGTTTAGACCCGCGCGGCTTGGTGGTAAGGAGACCCTTCCCCAGCCCGCGGGCTGTGTCAGGGTGACGGATTGGCGGAAGAAACACGCGCGGGTTTTTTCCGGTAAACAATAAAGCGCACCTCAGTCAGAGGCTACATAGAATGTTATCTATCAACCCCGTTAGAACGGGGCCACCACCTGGGATTTTATTTCTTTGCTTCCCCAGCCTTTCTCGGGCGCTCTAACGGGGTCAGGCCCAACTGTCCCTGATGAACGCCTACTTGGATCGTCTGGCCGTCTTTTATTTGACCGTTCAGTAGTTTCCCGGCTAGCGGGTTTTCCACCTGTTCTTGGATGACACGACGGACCGCCCGGGCGCCGTACTCGGGACTAAAACCCAGCTCGGCGATTTTTTTCCGCGCCGCCGCCGACATTTTTAATTTTATTTTTTGCTTGGTTAACCGCGTCTGGACGTCGGCCATTTGCAAGTCGACGATTTTTTCCACCGCCGCCAAGGTCAACGGCCGATAAACGATCGTCTGGTCAACGCGGTTAAGAAATTCCGGCCGGAAAGTGCGGCGCAATTCTTCGAGCACGCGTTCCTTTAAGGCGGTGTACTCGTGTTCCATTTTCTGCTTAGCCTCTTTGTCCTCGACGTTAAAGCCCATCGACTGGACCTGGTTGAAACCTTGCAGGCCGACATTGGAGGTCATGATAATAATCGTGTTCTTGAAGTTGACCCTTTTTCCGACGGCGTCAGTCAGATAACCTTCGTCGAGCACCTGGAGCAACAGGTTGAACACGTCGGGATGGGCTTTCTCGATTTCGTCGAACAGGACGACGGCGTACGGTTTACGTTTGACCGCGTCGGTTAACTTGGCGCCCTCTTTGTACCCGACGTAGCCGGCCGGCGCGCCGATTAATTTACTGATGTTGAAGCTTTCCTGAAACTCCGACATGTCGATGCGGATTAAGGCCTGTTCGTCCTCAAACACGGTCCGGGCAATCTCTTTAACCGTTTCAGTTTTACCGACGCCGGATGGTCCCAGGAAAATAAAGGAGGCAATCGGCTTATTTGGATTAGCTAGGCCGACTCGCGACCGGCGGATGAAGTCAGCGATCGTGTGAATGGCCTCGTTCTGGCCAATGATGCGGCGTTGAAGGAGGGCGTCCAGATTGAGCAATCGATCCCGTTCGGCTTGAACCAGGTCGGTCACTGGCACGCCGGTCATAGTCGCCACCACTTCGGCGATATCCTTCCGGCCGATTGTCCCGACGGTCGCGCCTAATCCCTTTTGGTCCCGGTCGTTAAGTTTAGCAATCTTGAGGCGCAAAGCTTGCTCTTCATGTTTTAAATTTAGGGCCTGGTCGAACTGTTCCTGCTGGACGGCCTGATGCTTGCGGCGGTGCAGATCGGCCAATTGTTCTTCGAGGCGGCGCAACTGTTTGACTAGCGGGGACACGCCCCGACTGACTTTCAGCTTCGAGGCCGCTTCGTCGATCAGGTCGATAGCTTTATCCGGCAGGAAACGATCTGGCAGGTAGCGGGTCGAGAGCTGGACGGCCGCGTCGATGGCGTCGTCGCTTATGGCGACGTGATGGAATTTTTCGTAATTCTGCCGGACGCCGCGCAAAATGTTGGCCGTATCTTCGGGCGACGGCTCGTTAACCATGACCGGTTGAAAACGCCGTTCCAGGGCCGCGTCGGATTCGATATGTTTCTTATATTCTTCCATGGTGGTCGCGCCGATGGTCCGGATTTGCCCCTTGGCTAGGGCCGGTTTGAGCATATTGGCGGCGTCCATTGACCCGGAAGCCGAGCCGGCGCCGATGATGGTGTGCAGTTCGTCGATGAAGAGGATGATGTTCGGATCAGCCTTGATTTCGTCGATAATCTGTTTGAGGCGCGATTCGAATTCACCGCGGTACATCGTGCCGGCCACCACTAGCCCTAAATCAAGGGCCAGAATCCGTTTGCGGTCGAGCGCTTCCGGCACTTCGCCGCGGATGATTTTTTTAGCCAAACCTTCGACGATCGCTGTTTTGCCGACGCCTGGATCGCCGATTAGGACTGGATTGTTTTTTGTGCGGCGCGACAAAATGTGGATCACTCGTTCGATCTCGCGCTGGCGGCCGATGACCGGATCAATCGACGATTGGGTTTGTTCGTTAGTCAGGTCAGTCGCGAAAAATTCAAGCGCCGGATTTTTCCCGGCGCCGGCCGGGCGGCCCGGCGCGCCGGGCGCGACCAAAGCTTCTTCTGATTGGCCGTGATCGGATTCGGCGGGATCGAAGAAACCGGCCAGGTCGGGAAATTTAGAAGTATTTTTCAAGACCGTCACCAATTGACGCTTGGCTTCGCGGATATTTAAGCCGTTGTCTTTCATGATTTGCTCCAAGGTCGGATCGCCGATATCAAGCAGGCCGGCGAATAGATGCTCGGTGCCGACGTAACGGTGATGGTAATTGGCGGCAATCAAGACAGCCTTTTCCATGGCCCGCTTGGCCGGCAGGGAAAACTTGACGTCGGTTAAGGTCAGGCTCAGACCTGGTTTGGTCAGCGGTTCATTGCGCACGGAAATTAAATCGCGCAAGGTGTCGAGTTTAACACCCGATTTTCGCAGTAACTCGTAAGCCACGCCGCCTTTGGTTTCGGCCAGCCCGAACAGCAAGTGTTCCGGATTGACATAGCGGTTTTTCAGTTCCAGCGTTAACTCCGCCGCGTAGGTGAGGGCGTTGTTAAGATGGGCGGTGAATTTGCCGAGAATATCGGGTTTGAGGTCGTCCGAAATCATAGACGTGTACACCGCAGGCTACCAATAATTGGGGTAGGTGTCAACCCAGCACCACTTTGGCTCAAGTACGTTAAGATTTATTTACCTGGTTGGTGATTAAATGAACATTTGGGGGGATGCCTATAATCCCACCAAAGTGGTGCTGGGTTGATACATTTTGGACTGAAAAATAATAATCAATGATGAGCCGGAAGCAAAGAGTTTCTAATGGGACATCGCTCGCAACGCGGCTACCCGTTCGGCTATCGGCGGATGCGTGCTGAATAATTTACTGAGGCCCTTGGCTTGCGGGCCGAACGGATTGCTGATATATAAATGCGCGGTGGCGTGGTTGGCGTGATCGAGCGGGCCGACGGTGGTGG
>JBGPHQ010000057.1:0-6071 GCA_041484505.1 Patescibacteria group bacterium | reverse complement strand
TTAATCAAAAAATATCGTCCGAAATATAATGTTTTGCTCAAAGACGACAAATATTTTCAGTACATAAAAATCCATCTCCGAGAAAAGTTCCCGCAAGTCGAAACGGTGCGGAAAGTGACTATCGACGGCAGTCGCTACTTTGGGCCGTACACCTCGGGCCTGGCCGTGCGGCAAACAATGCGCCTGTTGAAACGTCTCTTTCCATACAAAAGTTGTAACCACGCGCCCGAGGTCCCCTGCTTCGATTACCAACTCGGCCGCTGTCTCGGTCACGACATCGGTCCGAAGAGCGAAGCCCGGTACCATAAAGTAATCAAAAAACTCATCACCTTTCTCGAGGGTAACACGGGCACGATCTTGACCGATCTCCAGCGCGAAATGAAAGTCGCGGCGGCGCGGCGTGACTTTGAAGGCGCCGCTTTAATCCGCGACCGGCTCCAAGCGCTTAACCACATCATTGAACAACAAACGGTCGTCACGCCGCGCCGCGATTCGTTCGACGTCATTTCACTGGCCCGCCGGGAAGAGTTAGCGGCCGTTAATTTATTCCAGGTGCGCCAGGGCAAACTCGTCCAGCGCGATCAATTTATGCTCCAACATGTGCGTGACCAAAGCGAAGCTGATATCACCGCGGCCTTTATTGAGCAGTACTACAGCCAGTCCACCGTCCATCCGCGCCTGGTGGTGACACCGGTCGCAGTTCCGGCCGGCGTCGGTAATGCGTTACAGCTGGACATCCGGCCGGCTCAGCGCGGACTGAAACGAAAATTGGTGGCCCTGGGGGTCGAGAATGCCGAGGACTATTTGCGGCGCGAGCAGGAACGCTGGCTGTCGGAGGAATCGCAGGCGCGACTGGCATTGGCGGAGCTGGCGCATGCCTTACGTCTTGAAGGCGCGCCGAAGCGAATCGAAATGTACGACATTTCGCACTTCCAGGGCCAACACCCAGTTGGCTCGATGGTAGTGTTTGAAAACGGCTTGCCGAAAAAATCAGATTATCGGAAGTTTGCGATCCGCGACCAGCGCATTCCCGACGACCAACGCCGGTTGGCCGAGATTGTGCGGCGGCGGTTTGCCCATCACTCCGAAAGCGAACTGGCTGGCCAGGCACCCGAGTCTGCTAGTGATGCCTGGCCGATGCCGGATCTATTATTGCTAGACGGGGGTAAATCACAATTATCAGTCGTCATTAAAAATGTTCCTGGTTTGACTGAGCATGTCCCCGTAGCGGCGCTGGCTAAAGAGAATGAGGAATTGTTTGTGCCGGGAAAATCATCGCCGCTCCGCTTACCCGCCGGTTCGCAAGAATTATTCCTGATCCAACGCATTCGCGATGAGGCCCACCGTTTCGCCATCGGCTATTATCGCCAGAAACATCGGGCCGCGACCACGCGGTCGATCCTCGATGAGATTCCCGGACTGGGGCCGAAAGCCAGACAGCTATTACTCCGCCGGTTCGGTGGCATGGAAGCGATTCGCTTCGTCTCAGACCAGGACTTAGCAAAAATAGTCGGCGCGAAAAAAGCCAGCCTGATTAGACAATATCTATAACATGAAAAAATCGCCAGTCACAACCAAGGGCGAACGACGGATGAGAAAACTGCGTCCCCGCATGAAAGTTTCCGGCGCGTCGGTCAAGCGATTGCAAAGAATTATTAGTAGCCACCGAAACCATTCGCGGCGGGGGAGATAGAACGTCACTGCCCCCGCCTTTAGCTATGTCGCTTCACCCCACCACCGCCCGCCTCCCCCCAGTAAAAACCACAACCTGCGAACGACAAACATTTTACTTTAACAAATTATTGCGGTGTCCCCACTGCGCCCCTCCTTGCAGTTCGGTACAGCTGAACTGATAATTGCGATTTTTGGTTTTTTATAGCGCTGAATTACGAGGAGGGGTTGGGATGCCACCCCGCCTCATGATTGGGTGTGTAAGAAACAAAACACTGATAAGACATCAGCACTAAAGCACCATGAGGAGGGGTACGTGGTGGGAGTAGTAATGATGTGCGGTTATATAGCGTCGCGGGTGTAACTTAGCGATACTACTTGCAGGGGAGGCGGGTGGAGAGGTTGGACGATCTACGTTTGACACCCCTCGGCGATCATGTTAATCTGTCACCGCTTCGTTTCGTCAGAATGCGTTTTCGATTTTTGCCGTAACGCTTTAATTTCCCTATGCCCACTTGGTTAAAATCCGCGCTTCCGGCCGTTCAAATCGGCTTGTCGGTGCTGTTGGTCGTGTTGGTCCTGGTCCAAAGCAAGGGCGCCGGACTGTCGGGCGTATTTGGCGGTGAAGGAAACGTTTACCAAACAAAGCGCGGCGCTGAAAAAATTATTTTCGTGGTCACGATCGTAACCGCCATTCTTTTTTTCGGGGTGGCCTTTTTGAATGCCTTCCGATAACTCGGGCACCTGGTGGCGACGTATTATGTCACGGCTAACCAGCCGTCGTCAAAGCCGGCCGTCGGCGCAAACAGCCGGACAAGACGACCGCGATCTGGTGCTGAGTTTATCGCCGTCCCGTATTCCTTCGTGGCGGCAACTTAAATACTTGCCACGTTTGCTCAGCGGCCGGGAACGCTTGGCGATACGGTTTTTTGGAACTGCCGCGGTGCTCAGCCTGTTAGTTCTGCTCGGACATTTTGTTTGGCGCCACCTGACGGTTCTGCCTAATGATGGCGGTTCATACACCGAAGGAATTGTCGGGACGCCGCAGTATCTCAACCCGGTCCTGGCCCGACCCTTTTCGGCCGATCTGGAAATCAATCACCTGTTATTCCGGGGCTTAGTCCGGCTGGACGATAATTTACGGGTCGTGCCGGACGTGGCTAAGTCGGTTGAGGTTAGCGCGGACGGAAAAACATATACCGTTAAAATTCGGGCCGACGCCCGTTGGTCGGATGGCCAACCGCTGACCGTCGACGACGTCCGGTATACCTATGAAACTGTCGCCAATCCGGCCTATCAAAGCCCGCTTCAAAGCTTATATCAGAATGTAAAAGTCAGCGCCCCGGACAGCCAGACTGTCGTCTTCACCCTCCCGGCCGCCAACGAACCGTTCCGCGCCGCCCTGACGCTCGGTCTCCTGCCGGCCAAGCTTTGGCAGGACCAATCGCCACAAACTTTTTCGCTCGGTGAATTGAACGTTAAGCCGGTTAGTAACGGGCCCTTTCGTTTCCAAAGTGTCACTAAAGACCGCAATGGGAATATCAAAGAGTTCGCCCTGGTCCGGAACAAATCGTTCGCCGGGGCGCGCCCGCGGCTGGACAAAATTACAATCAAAGTCTATCCGGATATGTTTAGCGCCCTGGACGCTTTAAAATCTAACGCCATCGATAGTTTAGGCGGAATCGACCGGGATAATCTGGCCAAAGTCCAAAAATATCGCCGCCTGACGCCGTTCGCGTTATCCCAATTGACTGGCGTCTTCTTCAACCAAAAAACAAATGCCGCCTTAAAAGCCAAAGAGGTGCGGCAAGCGCTAGCCATGGCGGTCGACCGATCGGCGTTGGTTCGTCAGACGTTTGGTGGTGTCGGTCGACCGGCCGATGGTCCACTCCTGCCTGATCAACCCGGCTACGCGGCCGATATTAAACGTTTTGGCCTGGATCTGACTCAAGCTAACGTTTTGTTGGACCAAGCTGGTTGGAAACGCGGCGACAACGGTTGGCGATCTAAAGGCAACCAGGCTTTATCATTTACCTTAACCACGGTTGACGATCCATCCTACGCCGCCGCCGCGCAAGCGCTAGCCGCCGGTTGGAAAAATATTGGGGCCCAGGTTGTAGTCAAGACTGTCACCCCCGACCGCATCCAGAAAGACGTGATTCAGCCGCGGCAATATGAGGCGCTCGTGTTCGGTCAGATCGCCAACGCTGATGGCGACCCATTCGCGCTCTGGCATTCGTCGCAACAGAGCGGGGCCGGTTTCGCCCTGGCAGTGGCCTACATCAAAAAAGTTGACCAAGATCTTGAAGCGGCCCAGAAAGCCACCGACCAACAAACGCACGATGCCGCCCTGCGCGACTTCCAGGCGGTTATCGCCGACGAAGTTCCGGCCATCATCCTGGTTCAAACGGAATATATCTACGCCCATGAACGGTCACTCCGCGGCTGGCCGAGCGACCGCCTGGTCGCCCCTGCCAACCGTTTCGACGCCGTGGCTAGTTGGTACGTCAAAACCCGTTGGGGCTGGAAGTAAGTTCAGTGTTGATGTAGGGTACGCTCTTAAGCGATACTGTTTGAAGATTACGTCCAGATGATGCGGATGTGGCGGAATGGCAGACCTGCCCGCCAAACTTGCCAGTGAAGGCATATATAACATACTATCCATTTACACCTGCCGACGTGGCGGAACTGGTATACGCGCTAGCTTCAGGAGCTAGTTCCCGCAAGGGATTGGAGGTTCGAATCCTCTCGTCGGCACCAAAACTTTATATCTAGTTCGGCCAGGCGGGCGCACTGGCTTCAGGAGCCAGCGGGGGTAACCCCATGGAGGTTCTCCGCCTCCGTATCCCCCCGTATACTGCGGTGGATCCGCCCGAAGCTATTTCGCAAATAGCGGAGGCGGAGTCTCCTCTCATCCGCACCATCTGGACATAAGCTAGCTTCTCGTAGTGAGCGAAAGCGCACGAAGATCCCGCACCCGAACATTGTGAGGGCTACGGGAAAGAGCTAGTGGTCGCAAGACCATCAGGGTTCAACTCCCTCCGTGCCCACCAGTTCGTCAGATAATAATTTCATCATGATGCACCAGCTAAGTTTACTTGATCGTGCCGCAAAATTGGCTACTCGAGCACATCAAGGCCAAGTTCGAAAAGATGGCGCGCCATATATTTCTCATGCCATCGCCGTAGCTTTGATTTTATCGCGACATCAATTTGACGAAACAGTAATCGCAGCCGGTTTAGTGCATGATGTTATCGAAGACACAAGTATCACCGCCGATGAATTACGTCGTGAATTGGGATCAGAAGTAGTTGATATTGTGCTGGCTGTCAGTGAATCGCCCAGACTGCCGTGGCTAGAACAAAAGCGCCAACTATTGGCCAAGACCCAGGCTGGTCCATCAGGCGCTCAAGCAGTTGCCACTGCTGATAAAATTCATAATCTACGAGATTTTCTTGAAGACTATCAGCGCCTCGGATCTGACCTATGGAAACGCTGGCCAGATCGAACGCCCGAGCAGAAACTTGAACGAGATCGAGCATTTTTAGCTTGGATACAACAACATTGGAATCACCCATTAGTCAAAGAGTTGGAAGGTTTGATCGATCAGGAAGCCGACATAATCGACAAAGAAAAAAAGGGGGCACCCAGTGCTAGGTATTGACAGATAATGTAACTTATGGTAGGTTATGTTACTTTATAGTAACTTAACGTCTTTTATCATGGAATTTGACTCTTTGCCTGATTTGCTAACAATCAAGCAGGCAAGCAAAATTCTCAATTGTCACCCAAACACGCTTCGGCAATGGGAGGAGCGGGGAGTTTTGAAGTCTATGCGCATAGGTACGCGCAAAGATCGTCGTTTCTATAAACAAGATATTGTTGACCTGCTTGGAAAACCCCACGGTGAACTGCTAAGAAAAGTCATTCTCCCCACGGGGTACGATCTTACCCGGATTGACATGACAGGGACTTTTTATGAGGGAATATACAGGGAGCCGTTGATCGGGCACACGGGCTATAGAAACCTTGATAAAGAATATATACCTAGCTTTGATTTCAAAGATTTTGTTAAAAACTTTAGTAAAAGAATAAACTTTTTTACTGAACAAGAACTTTCAATCAATAAGACTGTGGCTGAAAAGATACTCCACATTGTAACTTCCTCACGCTATAGAAATGGCTCGTTAGAAACCATCAATCTGGAAAAGTTCAAAAGAGGCTTTATAAAGAAGTTTGAGCATCAGATTCGGCATAATAAACCCGTGGAGTTTATGCTACCGGCATTCCCTTTCAAAGTGGCTAACCCGCTGAAATCAATGCGCCGTGATGCTGATCTAGCCGAAATTGGCTCATTTTGTAGGTTTAACGAAATCAATCTGCAAATACAAAGGGTGTAT
>JBGPHQ010000056.1:0-6226 GCA_041484505.1 Patescibacteria group bacterium | reverse complement strand
GACATTGCTAACGTTGACGGTAATGCCACCAATATCCGCATTCGCCACTTGTGGTCGAATCAATGCCCCTAAGGCACTGACGTTCACAATCGTGGTGACGGCCACGATAACATTCAAAACCTTCCACACGCGGACGCGAGTGGCCTTGCGTCGGAGGTTGGCACAGCCGACAATATTTCGTGTATGCATAGAAATCGCCAAGTTATTACTTTAATAAATTCTGATTGAACCAGTATACGCCATCCAGACATAAACCGATACAGCAAGTCTGACTAGGTGGAATATGGGCTGTCAAACGGCGCCACATCTCGCCAGAGCAGGGCTAGTTTGACAGACAAGTATTAATCCACAGGTTGTCCACCGTTGATTTCAGACCGGTTCGACGAAAAAATAACCTGCCAAGTCAGAATGAAATCATTACCCCGAGATATCCCGATGAGCTATTTCGCTCCTTCCAGGGCTTGCTTTAGGTTCTGTAATAGGGCGACTTCTTTCGGAATCTGTTTCGAAACCATTGGGGCCATAAATAATTTTTGCATCAGCCCTTTCGGTTCCCACCACAAACTAAAGGTGACTTTTGTCCCGCCCGCCACGGATTCAAACGTATACTTCCCGGCTGGCCGCGCCGGGCCGGCAATCACCTTAAAACTGAAAGACTGATCCGGAACGTATTCCGTGACTTCGTAGTCGCCCGGAAACTTACGACCGCCGGGACCGACCATCGACTGATGCACGATCATCCCCTGACCAACTGGAGTTTTTGGATCACGTTGAGACTCGATAAAACTGGTCCGCCAGCGAGCGTTGTTTTCCGAGTTAATCACAAACTGGAAAACCTGATTGATCGGCTTTTGAATAATGACGCTACCTTCAGCTTTAGACATAGTGATAGATGTAAGTGAATACCGGTGTCAGTATACTCCTACTATCAGAATTAAACAAAGTCATCTGGACTGCGTGGGGTGAGTGGAGTATTATCATCTAACGAAAGGGGGTGGAATATGATTATTGTTCGCGAAGTTTTTATCGCCAAGCCAGGCATGGCTTCAAAGATGGCCAAGATGTTCAAGGAAATGTGGGGCGACGTGACGGTCATGACGGACATGACCGGCGTCTATAACAAAGTCGTGATTCAGAGCGAATACGAATCGCTGGCCGACTATGAACAGGAAATGAAGAAATGGATGGAGAAAAAGGACGACAAAAAACCGTCTGGTCCATCGCACACCGAGATGTACACACAGGGCAAGCGGGAAATATATCGCGTTTGGTAATTTATAATAAGCCCAACACTGCCTGACCGGCAGTGTTGTTGTTTATGATCTCCTGAAACACCGTGCTTAGTTGGACGATGTGTCAGTAGAATATTTTGTGTCCCACAACATCCACCAGAGCGACGTGCGGATGGTTTGGCGCTCGTCAATGTTAAGTTGACCGTCAACAAGCGAAGCCGCGGGATTGACTGATCCGCGTCGATAAACCGTGACGATGTTTCCCGATTCGTGGCGTTGGATCAGCGGCGCTGTATCACCTGGCCGAAGTTGGTGCGTCAGGACATAAACATTAGCCCGCGCGCCGAAACTTGCATCAAGGTGGGCAAAAATCCAGGTCATACCGATCGCTAGCCCAATCATCACAAACGCCCCGCCAAACCAGTGCGCCACATGGCCAATCTTCGTCGTGCCACCGGTCCGCCGGACAAAACGCACGACCAGGTAACCGGAGGCTAGCCAGATGATGAGGATTAGGAAGGTGATGAAGTTCATAATAATATAGGTCGGCCGGGTCGGGGTAGCGAGACTCGAACTCGCGGCCTCATGCACCCCATGCATGCGCGCTACCAACTGCGCCATACCCCGACCCGACCGACCATTGCTACAATAGATTATCAACGAAGGTTATCCTACCTCGCTAATGACTATGGGTCAATACAATTTATCGTTTGACAGCCGACCCAGCTTGTGCGAAACTGGCGGCGCGTTCTTTGTCATTTCACCTTTCCCCCATCGTCGTTCACGCCATTCCACGGAGGGTAATGAATGAGCGAACGCAACGGATATCAAACTGAAACTGAGTTGGTGCGAGCTTTTCAAACTGGCTGTCCGACCGCCAACCGCCAACTATACCGTCAACTTAACCACCAGATGCTGGGGCTGGCCTGGCAGATTCTGCGTCACACCCAAGACATGGAGGACGCCGTCCAGAACGCCTGGTATCGGATTTGGTCCAAACGTTTCCAATTTGCCGGTCGCTCGCGGTTTTCGAGCTGGGTCTATCGCATCACCTTCAACGAAAGCCTCCAGCTCAAGCGTCGCCGACGAAGTGATGTCCATTTAGCCGATGAACTGCCGGCCGATTGCCTGGTTCAGTTTCACCGCCTAGACCTCTGTGATCCAGCCATACTGTTTGAGCGACACCGCAAATATGAACTCGCCCGGGCCGCGATCGAGCGACTGCCGACCAAACAACGAGTGGTCGTTAAACTGGTGATCTGTGACGAAGTGCCGATCAAAAAAACTGCGGCGTGTTACCGTATTTCCACCGCGGCTGTGAAAGGTCGGCTGAACAAAGCCAGATGGGCCCTGAAAAAAAACGTGGCAACCCCCAGGTCGTGGTGACCTGGTTTTTTATTTCTAAAAGTTTCCTTGTTCCCGGCTCACCGCGTCCTTTACGAATGTAGGCGGGTATAGCGCGTGTCCCGCCGAACGAGACTGAACGCGCCGTTGTGAGATCACCTCTCAAGTACAATCGATAAGTACTCAAGCGTGCGACACAATTTGTAACCGCTGGGTAGCCCCATCCCGACCCCACGGGGCCGGGAGATATCGACTTCCCAAGGACCATGTATAGAACAACGATGAAACCGGGAACAAAGTTACCGTACACCCGCGCCACGGTTATTGGCAAACAAAAAAACACCACCTTAGTTTCAAGATGGTTTGGTCGCGACCGTGTGTGACTGGTCGAATTGATACTCACAGAAAAAGTACAGCACGAACGCGATAGCCGAAGCGGAGAAAGCGCTCCAAAAGTTGAAGTGGCATACCCAGTACAGGACGCTACCGGTGATCGAGGTCAACAGCACAAATGCCGAGCCGGCAAGTATACGCATCACTGTAACGTGGCACATCGGGTAGACTGCTCGACCAACAAAGACCCCCAACGCGGTGCCGGCGCCAAGAACACCGGACAAGACGCTGATCTTAATGAGTGGGTTAAGATTGAGCGAGGAAATCCCCAAAGTGACGACCAGGCCGACCATCAACAGGACGAAGAGCCCGGCAAACACGCTAGCCGCGAGACGGTAGACATGAACCGCGCGTTGACGCCAACGGTCACTGACCATGGTCAACCTCCGTGTAGAGCGCCAGAGTTTCAATGAACTTCTACGCACATCCTACAACTAGATAGATTTTTTTACAAGAAAAACCCGAGGCGTGAGCCAAGGGAATTTCCGCGTTTACTTCCCCCCGAGGGGAAGCAGGCGCGCGGCGCCAGCAACACAAATACCCAGGCCGATAACCAAAGGTATGAGTGCGAGCGGGCCGAACTTGCGACCCGAGAGCGCCGTTAAGACGAGGACGGCCCCGCCAACCATCAGACCGTACTGATGCGCGAAGGCGATCAGCGGGTCAAGGTACGGCGCCGTCACGAAGGTGAACGACATCATATGTTTAGCCTTGGTTAGACCAATAAGTATTTGGTTGTGAAGGTGCGAAGGTGCTTGGTAGGTAACCGTACACCCACACTAAAAAAAGTCAACCCCGTTAGAAGTGGGTTGATTTTAACTCCAGCAATAAGTGAGAAAAAAACGGTCTTCCCTTTTCAGAAAAACATGGTCTGGCCACTTCTAACGGGGTCAACCCCCACCGCTGGGGAGTAGAGGATCAACCTGTTTATATAGCACGGTCTCCGTCAAGCGCCCGTACGTCTGGGACCTATATAAACATGATGTTTTTTCCCGCCGTCCTAAACTTTTCAATGGGTCGGTTACGATTTCGATACCTGGAATTTGACCTGCCCGGGCGGTTCGCCTTTTCGCAGTCGATCAACCATGGCAATTTCTTGTAAGATGCCCTCAATCAGGTCGTATTTTTTCGCTGCTTCATAAGTCACCCAGGCAAATTCGACACTGTCCTCATCAAGCTTAACTTCGCCCTTCACGTATTCGCCATAGTAACTTAAAACTAGCACCGCCACCTCATCCGGCCGGATGAAAGTCATGTCCAGTAAAAACTGTAGCTGGTTCACTTCGATCCCGGCTTCTTCTTTAATTTCTCGTTGCAACGACACCGCTAACGGATAGTACCAGGCGTCGCCAATTGTTTTTGGCGTCGACAAATAATCATGCCGCACCAAGCCCCCGCCCGGCACGGTCCATTTCCCAGGATAAACTTTTTTGTGAGGACTGCGTTTGAGTAATAAAAATTTATCGTCGCGACAAATAATCGCCGTGGTGACGATGCGGTGCAGATCGATATCCTGTTCAGCCATCGTCGCTTAAAACATCACGTCTTCTTCGGCCCGCTTGTAGTCATGAAGTTCCGCCGGTTTAAACCACAAACTAATCTCGTTATCCGCTTCGGCCACATTCTCCGAGGCGTGGATCAGGTTGTGAATCGCCCGCCGGTCGACGTTGGCTAAGGTCGGAGAATCAACCGAGTAATCGCCGCGCAGGGTGCCCATCTCGGCCATATTCGGTAAAGTCGGGCCACAAATTTTCCGGACCATATCAATTGCGTGAATCCCCTCGACGACGACGGCGACGACTGGGGCGCTAATCATATATTTGATAATCCATTTTCTAACCTCCGGACCGATCTTCTTAGCGTCGTCAGTGCCTAACATGGTTTTCGGATCAAGACCGTATTTTTGGAAACCAGCTAAGGTTTTTTCTCCTAGCCGGTTGATCCAAGCTGGGTCTTTCGGATAGTGGTGATCGAATTGACCGGCGCCCGGTTCGATCATTTTTAACGCGATAATTTTTAGCCCGCGCTGTTCAAATCGTTTAAGCGCCTCGCCGACCAGTCCGCGCTTAACACCGTCCGGTTTAATCAAAACCAGCGTCCGTTCCTGTCTGGGGTGTCGCGGCGCTGGGGTCGGCATGGAAACTATGACAACCCCAAAATCTGTCTCACCTTCTGAACGACTTCAGCCGGGGTGTGGTTCGACTTGATGAAGTAGTCGGCCGCGCCGAGCTGTTTTCCTTTTTTGATGTCTTCGTCCTGGCCGAGGTTAGTCAGCAGGACGACCGGAATGTCTTTCAGGGTCGGGTCGTCTTTAATCATTTTCAATACCCCAAATCCGTCGATCTTGGGCATGATGATATCGAGCAGGACGATGCTGGGTTTGGTTTGTTTGACCAGTTCAAAACCGGTCGCGCCGTCGTTGGCTTTCTGGGCCTCAAAACCTTCCATCGCCAGTTTGGTGGCGTACATATCGGCCAGCATTTTCTCGTCTTCAACGATGACGACTTTTATCATAGTGGTGTAATGATAGCATGAAATTAGGTGGTTGGCAACTTGGGGCCGGTTTATTTGAGCGGTGGTGGAGCGGCGTGATGCCAGTCGGTGGCTTGTTGATAAGCGACGCCAGCGCGGAAAATGGCGGCTTCGTCCCACGGCTTAGCCAGCATTTGAATACCGACCGGCAGACCGGCGGCGAAACCGCCCGGAATCGACATGGCCGGCAAGTCGGCTAAATTCGCCGGCACGGTTAATAGATCGGCCAGATACATGGTTAATGGATCGGCGGTCCGAGCGCCCAGCGGCCAAGCGGCGGTCGGCGACGTTGGCGTCAGCAGGACATCAACCTGGTCGAAAACTTGATCGAATTCCTCGCGGAGCATAGCCCGGACCCGGTTGGCCTGGCGGTAGAACGCGTCGGCGTAACCGGCCGATAAGACGAAGGTGCCCACCATGATTCGACGTTTAACCTCGGGGCCAAAACCGGCGTCGCGCGTCCGGCGATAGATGCCGTCCAGGCCTCCCGCGCCGCGCACCGATAGGCCGTAACGAATACCGTCGTAACGGGCTAAATTGGAACTGGCTTCGGCTGGCTGGATGATGTAATACGCCGCCAAGGCGTCGCGCGCATGCGGGACCGAGACTTCGACGACTGTGGCCCCCAGACCGCGAAAAACTTCGGCCGCGTCCATCACTATTTTAGTCACCGCCGGATCAACACCCGCGCCGAAAAACTCTTGTGGTAATCCAAGCCGCATATT
>JBGPHQ010000055.1:0-6321 GCA_041484505.1 Patescibacteria group bacterium | reverse complement strand
GCTAAACTTGGTTTGAAAGCGTTAACTGCCGGATTAAGCGCCGTTAACCCTATTGTCAACTTGTTCCTGAGCAAGTAAAATGAGGGTATTCCGTCCATGACCAAAGTTAAACAAACAACCCATGAATCCGACCAACCGCGCGCAGTTTCCAGCTGGTGGGTAGGTGTTTTTTCCATCGCCCTAATGTCGATCTTTTTTCCCCAAATCCACCCGACCCTGGCCCAAACTGCGACCGTCGACACTTTCACACCGGAAGTCCCGATCCCCGGCGCGTTTTCCGGCGCGCAGGAAGTTAATGACAGTTTATTAGCCCATTACATCCAAGCCGTCTACATTTATTTCATCTGGGTGGTCGGGATCGTGGCGGTGGTGATGGTCATGTACGGGGGCATTCGTTGGGTCGGTGCCGCCGGCAACCCGGGCCAGATCAAAGAGGCGCGCGATATTATCGACAGCGCGGTGATCGGTGTGATTATTGCCCTGGTGTCAGTAGTGCTGTTAAATATTATAAATCCGAAGTTGACTAGTTTTAGGTTGCCGGGGCTGGCTACTACAGTTAAACAGTATTATGACGGAGCCGCGGTAACGACAATTTGTCCTTATGATAAAAATATTGATCAAAATATTACTTGTGGAGACATAGTTAAAACAGGGTCAACAAAAGATCGTAACGGCAACAATGTCGATTCGTATTGTATGGGTGTCTGGTGTCCGTATGCAGTCAATGGGATTCCGATAGTTAGCTCATTGATTGATAAAACTTTCAAAGAGCGTCGTGTGTGTGGGATTAATCAGGCGAACGATTCTAAATATTACCGACCCGGTTCTGGCTGTTCGGCAACGGTGCCAATTGCCTCAGTCTCGGGACAAACACGATTTGATAACGTGACTCAAGCTACAGTGACAAACATTCCTTTCAACCTCAGTTTTGGGTGCGGACATGTCAGTCCGGTTGGGAAAATCCCCGGCCTCTCATCAAATGATGGCGGAACCACATATAGGTTTGGGTATGCCTGCCGAACTAGCGGAATAGATTTTACAGAAACACCGATGTGTTATGTAGTGGGTGACAAAGCTATTATAACAGAAGCTTGGGTTGATGGCGGACAAGCAGGTAATGCTTATTGTCCGCCGGTAAAATAACACACTATTATGCCCCTCACCCTCCGCCGCGCCTTACTGATTTCCGGATTCACCATCCTGGTGGTCGGATTTTTCGTGCTGATTTGGTGGATTTTTTTCCGGCCTGGTTTGCCAATCGGAAATGCGAACCGGCCCGGCGGTATTACCAACGGTTTGCCCTCGCCGCAGAACGGCAACGCTAATCGCGCTCGGCCGGTCAGCAACGTTAACACTTTGCCCGTGACCAACGTGCCGCTGAGCGAACCCAGCCCCACCGCCAACGGCGGGGCGACGTTTGTCAGCACCGTCTCCACCGATCCGACCAATGGCCTAGCCGTGAGCGGCGACAATGGCAACTTGCAATATTACGATCGGACGACCGGACTATTTTACGCCGTTAGCCCCGACGGTTCGATTAAAACGCCGTTGACGACCGATCCCTATCCGGATGTCAACGCCGTCAACTGGGCGCCTAACGGAAATAAAGCCATTCTTGGTTTTCCCGATGGGTCAAAAATTTTGTACGACTTTGCCGCCCAGAAGCAGACCACCTTGCCGGCGGAACTTAACAACTTTTCCTGGTCGCCACAATCGGACCAAATCGCCGCTAAGTACCTTGATCCACGCAACCCGGATAATCAGTGGCTGGTAGTCAGCCAGCCGGACGGCTCGCAATCGCAAACAGCCGAACACCTCGGCGCTAACGCGGAGCAAGTCACGGTGGCTTGGTCGCCGAACAATCAGATCGTCGCCAGCTACGCCAAGTCGGTCAGCGGCGATCAGCAGGAAATCATATTTCTCGGCACCAATAACGAAAACTTTCCTTCGGTCAACGTCAATGGACGGGGGTTCCTGCCGAACTGGTCGCCGGATGGCCGGAAGTTGCTCTATAGTATTTATAGTCCGCTGACCAACGACAATCCCCATTTGTACCTGATGAACGGTTCGCCGGAAGCGTTGGGCACCGGCACCCTCGATCTGGGCCTCGACACCAGCGCCGACAAGTGCGGTTTCGCCACGAGCGGTTCGTCGCTTTACTGTGCGGTGCCGTATTATTATAATCCCGGCTCGGGTCCTCAGCCCGAACTGTCGGCCGGCATCCCGGACAATATTTACAAGGTCGACCTGCGGACCGGGACGGTCGAACTAATCGCCCGGCCGGTTGACGCCCAAAAAAATCAGCGCTTTAGCGCCACTAACCTCCAGGTCGCGGCCGATGAAAGCGCGCTATTTTTCACCGACGCCACGACCGGCACTGTCCAACGGGTGGCCTTGCGCTAAACTATGTCACGCCGCACCGCGTTTATCGGACTGATGGTGGTCGGCTTGTTAGGGATAAATATTTTAGGCTCGGTCGCGGCCCGGGCCGCGACGGTTGACCTCGGGGCTACGCCATCCTCGACCGACCCAATATATTTCAAACCGGAAATAACCTTTCCTGGTTTGCTGAGCGGCGAGTGGAAAATTTCCGACATCACTATCGTCGAATATATTCGCGTAATTTTTATCATGTTTATTTGGGTGGTCGGGATAGTGGCGACGGTGATGGTCGTTTATGGCGGGATTAAGTGGGTGGCCGCGGCCGGTAATCCGGGCCGAATAAACGATGCCCGCGACATTATCAACAGCGCCATCATCGGGGTAATTATTGCTCTGTCCTCAGTCGTCCTGCTCAATATTATTAATCCGCAACTGACTAGTTTCAAAGGGATAGGCTTAAGGACGATTACTAAAGAACTAGCTGATTTTTACACCAGCGTCACCGGTTCGATTACGCAGTGTCCAGCCAGGGCCGTCAAAGGCGACCCCAACTTAATTTGCACCTCAAGCGGCGCATGTTCCGCGGCCGGGACGTTAAATGACTGGATTAACGCCTCCATGTCATCGGCCTTAAGCTCAACCGGCTCAGGGGCAGGTTGGCCGGGGAGCAAAGTCGATCCGGCGATGGTCAAGGCGATCATCGCTAAAGAAAGCCTGATCGACGGTCGGCCGGTGTCGCGCGCCACGGCGGTCAAGAATACCGATGGGACATCAGCCTCGTCGGCTTACGGCATCGGTCAATTCGTGGCCGATACCTTAAAGCAACAACTGACCGCGGTCCGTCGCGATTTCGGCGCGGCTGGTCTGCCCGATGAATGCCAGGATGCCACCAACGTGGCTTGTCGCGCCTGGTTGGACAATCCCTTGAGTAACCAATATTTCCCTTCCGGCTTGAAAGCGCAAGTTTATATGGTCACCAACTACCTGTCAGAAATTAGCGACGCGCCGTGCGTAAAAGGCGACCTGGCCCGCACCGCGGCCGCTTATTATCTCGGTCAGGGAAACGTCAAATACTACTGCGATCCGGCGGCGATCACCGGGACGAGCAGTGATAAACAGGCCGACCTCACCAAAAAACTGGATGAGGCCAAGCAGTATGTGACGGTGTTTGCAAAATACTACAAGGATTATTGTGCCGCCGCATCGTAATACAGTTTATTCCGGATGAAATTCAGGCGGGACGGTGGCCGAGTCAGCCAGTGATTTAATCAGCCGCGCTCGCGTTTGGTCGTTTAGTCCAGTCGTGTAAGATTGAACTTGATTAAACAACTGGCGGTCGTTTAGCGTGGCCAACTGCCAGGCGGGTAGGCCGGATTGGCGTTGCCCATATAGGTCACCGCCGCCGCGTTCCTGGAGATCCAGTTCGGCAATCGCGAATCCGTCGGCGGTGGCGGCGACTTGCTGTAACCTGGTGCGCACCGTCGGATCATCGCGATCGGTGACGAACAGACATGCGCTGGGCTTTGCGCCACGCCCGACCCGGCCGCGCAGTTGGTGGAGCTGGGCTAACCCGAACCGCTCTGCGCCTTCGATGACCATTAAGGTCGCGTTCGGAACGTCAACGCCGACTTCAATCACGGTCGTGCTAACCACGATATCCAACTCGTGCCGGCGGAATTGATCAAGCACCGCGATCCGATTCGCGGCCGGCATGGTGCCGTGGAGCAATCCCACCCGGACATGCGGCCAGGTTTCGGTCAACCGTTCATGCTCGCCGGTGGCAGCTCGGACGCCGAGACTGTCCGATTCTTCAATTAGCGGCGTAATAACGTAAACCTGTTCGCCGCGGGCGACGGTGTCGGTGATGGCGCGATCAACGGTCAGTCGGTCCGCCGGTCCGTAAACTGATGAGGTAATCGGTAACCGGCCAGGCGGTTTGCTGTTGATGGCGCTGATCAACAAAATGCCGTTCAACCAGAGGGCTAAGCTTCGCGGGATCGGGGTGGCGGTCAGGCTCAGAAAGTGCGGGACCGCGTCACGACCGGCGATCAGAGTCTGACGCTGGTCGACACCGAAACGTTGTTGTTCGTCGACGATGACTAAACCTAGCCGGTGAAAAACTACGTCACCATGCAAAACGGCGTGGGTGCCGACGATTAGGTCGACTGTGCCGACGGCTAAAGCCTCAAGCACCTCGCGGCGGGAAACATTAGCCGCTGTCCCAGCCGAAAATATTTCCGCTGAGTCGCCGGTCAATAGCGCTAGCCGGGTTTCATGTTTACCGAGCATGGCGGTCAGGGTTTGCCAATGCTGATTAGCCAGAACGACCGTCGGCGCGATGAAGGCGGCTTGGTAGTGACTCAGAGCGGTGTTGTAGGCCACCAGGGCGGCGACCACAGTTTTACCCGAGCCGACGTCGCCCTGAACCAGGCGAGACATGGGCGCCGCGCTGGCCATATCTTGTAAGACTTGCCAGGCGGCGAGGCGCTGATCGTTAGTGAGGGCAAAGGGCAGGTGTTGAACAAAAGCGCGAATTTCGGCTTCGTGGAAAGGGATAACCGGCGCCTGATGACCCGTGCTTTGTTGTTTCGATTCAAGCAGACGTAGGTGCCAGACCAGCAACTCATCGAACTTAAGGCGGTCCACCGCCGCTTTAGCCTCGGTCGGCGAGGCGGGGAAGTGAATGTCCGCTAGCGCTTGGGGCAGACTGATTAAACCCAACGCGGTGACGTCGCTAGGCGGCAACGGATCGGTTATAGCGCCAGCCAAGGCCACCGCCTGCTTCATGACTAGCCGAATTTGACGCTGGGACAAACCATCGACCGACCGGTAAACTGGCACTAAACGCTGATGTAATGGATCATCGGACGGGCGTTCATAAACGGGGTTGTGCAGTTCACGTCGGCCACTCTTGGCGGCGCTGATCGTCCCGGATAGGTACAAGCGATCACCGGTTTTAAGGTTCTTGGCTAGGAACGGCAGATTAAACCACACGGCGTGGAGACGCTGGCCGCTGTCATCAGTGACGGTCAGGTCGGTCACCGTTGTTCCGCGCCGACGCCAGGCCCGGCGCGAGGAAATATTAACGACCGTGGCGGCGATCGTCACCTCCTGACCGACGCTGAGATCGGCGATGGATACCCGTTGACGCCAATCTTCATGTCGGAAGGGGAAGGTGAATAGCGCGTCATGAAGCGTAGTCAGACCTAGTTGGGCGAATTTCTTGGCGATTTGCGGTTGCAGGCGTGGGAGTTTAGCGAGTGGGGTGCTGAGGGACATAGAGCTAGTATAGCAGATGTCCCGTGCCTAACTGGCCATGAGGACAAAAGTATTGAAGGCGTGATAAATAAGATGAGGAGGCTCGTCACTTCCCCCTCGGCTTCGCCGTATCCGCTTCCTGAATCCAGGGGGGGGGGCTTAGGGGGAAGTGATAGCAAGACGAATTGTGCATCGCCAACCTCACCCAGCCAACATCCCCAACTTGAACTTATCCTCATTTGTGTTATCATACCGCGGCATATGCGCCCGTAGCTCAGCCTGGATAGAGCATCAGCTTGCGGAGCTGAGGGTCGTAGGTTCAAATCCTGCCGGGCGCACCAAATATGAACGCCAAACCTCTTATCACCGTCGGTGTCATCATCGGCTCAACGATCGGCGGGTTAATTCCGAGCTTGTGGCATGCGTCCTGGCTGTCGTTTTCCGGCATCATTTTTTCTGCGCTTGGCGGTCTGGTCGGGATTTGGGCGGGCTGGAAGATTAGTCAAAATTATTAATTATTTAGAGTTTTTGGGCAGGTGGTTAAGCTATAAGTCTTGACCCAGCCCCACTTTGGTCGCCACATAGTTTTTTATTAGTTGGTGTATACATAGGAAATTGACTATCCAAATAAAGCCTATCTTAGCCAAAGTGGTGCGGGGTTGACATTTTTTTAATACTCTG
>JBGPHQ010000054.1:0-6441 GCA_041484505.1 Patescibacteria group bacterium | reverse complement strand
GCGGCGGTGCCGGCGGCAGTGTTTCTGATTAACAACGTCGGGGCTTGGTCGGTGGTGGCCTACCTTGGTTCGATCGTGTCGATCGCGGTGAGCGCTGTCATTATTTTTCTGATCCAATTTGCGACCGCCGGGATAGTGCTAACCGACGCCAAGTTGATGCCGGCCATCGTTAATAGTTGGCGGCTATTTTCGCGCCGCGTCGTTTCCAGCCTGGAAATGGCCGTCGCGATTTTCACCGTCAACTTAACCTTATCATTCCTAGTCCTGGGCGAAATGCTTTTTTTCACGAACGCCTTTACGGTCGGCGGCTTCCTGACCGTGGTGGCCGTGATCGTCCTGCTTTACACCCTGCTCAGCGCTTTCAGCTTCAGCGCCTGGACGTTGTACTATCTTAACTTGGTCGACGGCAAAACGCCCAGCAAGATCGGGCAGTGGACCACCCAACTCGTGAATTTCGCCGGCCAAAAACGGGCGGTTAAATAGCGTCTTGAAAAAGACCGCGGCCGGTGTTAGACTCCGGCTGTCTTTGATATTTTGGTCGAGGGTGAGGGCAGTCGTCATGGGCGCTTAGTGTGCACCTAGCTTCTCCCGACCCGGCTCGGGACAAGCGACTTGGTAGAGCTCTAATCCTTATCTGCCTTAGCCTAAACGGCTACACGCAGGCGGGATGCCGACGACTGCCGATAGTTAGCGCGATCGTCTGACGCGCCTGCCGGAGCACGGAGCAATAAAGATATTTGGACTTTCACTTATAATCAATTAGGTTTATTGGTTGCTGGTGCGCGCCTAGCTCAACTGGTTAGAGCAGTCGTCTTATACACGACCGGTTCCTGGTTCGAGTCCAGGGGCGCGCACCAGCAATCCGTAAATATTAGCCCGCCGTACGGTGGGCGGGCACACGACCGGTTCCTGGTTTCCGGCGGAGGCGGATCAGGCTCTGCCTGACGAATCCATGTCTGCCCACCAACAGCGGTGAAACCATAGCACTCCGTACCGCGGGCCGACCACGCATACCAGGACGTAGATTTTAGTCTTGACCCCATACCACAACAATCGGTACTGCTACACTGCGTGACTGTAACATTAAAGAGAGCTTTGTATCTTGAGACCCAAAGCCCTTTTGATTGTGGCACGGGGTTGACAATATTCTCATTTTGCGCTACAGTGGAGCCCGTTTCTTTCACGCACAGTTTAAGGATGTAGAAACCAGAACTGGTCTGGTTTATCCTTCTGTGCGTAACAGAGGGGTGGATCATGACCGACAACGTCGGAGGTCAGCGGTGTAGCTGTTTCTACTGTCATTGCCCGGCCACTATTGGCGGGCACAACGAAGGTTGTCCGATTCTCGATCCTTCGGGCGTGGCGATGGATGATTGGAACCGTGGCTACGACTACGGTTTAGACGACCAGCACATTCGCAGTCATCAGTATTCCGGCTACCCAGCCGCTCTCATCATGGGCTGGAGCGTCGGAAAGGCCAAGATCGACCAGTTGGTCGAAGACGCGTACTACTCGAACTACGGGTACGAACTCGACCACGATGAGGACGGCAACGCGATCTGGTAAGTGCACGGGCAGGGACTTTCACAGTTCCTGCCCTATTTTTCATCGCGCTTGACACTCCGTCCAGCCCATGATAACCTCAAATCCTACCAATCTTACTTGTAGGATATTCAATAACCTTATGAAATCTGCCCACCACGACCATAAGCATTTCTATGGCACTACCACTCTGGGCGAGAAAGGCCAAGTCGTCGTGCCAGCTGAAGCTCGCAAAGCCATGGGGCTGAAGTCCGGCGATAAACTCTTGGTGTTTGGCATGGGCAAGAATATGGTCGCCCTAGCCAAGTTCGAACAACTCGAGCACATTGCCGATAAGCTCAGCGCCCGCCTGGAAGGCTTGCGGAAGATTCTGAAGAGCGCCTAAGCCACATGGTCCGACTCCTCAAGTACTTCAAACCGTACTGGTGGCAGATTCTGCTGTTGGTCGGTTCGGTCACCGGCAGTGTGGCCGCTTCTTTGGCCTTGCCGGATTACATGGCCAGCATCATCAACAAAGGCATTATCGGCGGCGACTTGCACGCCGTCTGGATGACCGGGGCCTTAATGTTGACGATCGCCCTCGGCGGCGGTGCGTCGAGTATTGTTACCAGCTGGTTAGCGTCACGCATTTCCAGCGGCTACGCGCGCGATATCCGCACCAAAGTTTTTACCAAAGTCGAAAGTTTTTCGCTGGCCGAGTTCAATACGTTTTCCACCGCTTCGCTCATCACCCGTTCGACCAATGACGTCCAGCAGATTCAAACCGTGCTGGTCATGGTGTTGCGGATGTCGTTGATGGCGCCGATCATGGGTGTCTGGGCAATTTTCAAAGCCTACGGCAACGCGCCATCCATGACCTGGATCATGGGCCTGGCCGTCGGGGTGTTGCTGTCGATCATTGCCGCGGTGCTTGTCATTACCATTCCAAAATATCGCCGAGTTCAGAAACTCGTTGACCGTTTGAACCTCGTCACCCGTGAAATTCTGACCGGACTCCGCGTCATCCGCGCTTTCAATCGTGAACCGATGGAGGAAGTGAAGTTTGACACAGCCAATACCGACCTGACGAACCTCAACCTGTTCATCAACCGGGTGATGACTGTCATGCAACCGGCCATGATTATGATCCTGAACGTGACGATGTTGATGATCGTTTGGTTTGGGGCGCACCTGATAGACAAGGGTAGCTTGCAGATCGGCGGGATGTTGGCCTTTATGCAGTACGCCATGCAGTCAGTCTTTGCCTTCTTGATGATTTCGATGGTCTTCATTATGGTCCCGCGAGCGTCGGTCTCGATGCAACGGATTGCCGACGTCTTGGCCACTGAACCAACCATCGTGGATCCAGTGCACCCGGTCGACGTATCGCAGCGCCGCGGTGGACAAGTTGAGTTTGATCATGTCAGTTTTGCGTATGCCGGCGCCGATGAACAAGTTCTACATGATGTCTCATTCACCGCTGTCCCTGGGCAAACTACCGCCTTTGTCGGCAGCACTGGCAGTGGTAAATCCACGTTGATCAACCTGATCCCCCGCTTCTACGACCCAACCAGCGGCGTGATCAAGATTGACGGCGTTGATATTAAGCAGATGCGGATGGAAGACGTCTACCGGAAAATTGGTTATGTTCCGCAAAAAGGCATTCTCTTCTCCGGCACCGTAGATTCAAATATAAAATATGGCGCACCGAGCGCCGGCGATGAGGCTATTAAACAGGCCGCTACCATCGCCCAAGCCCATGAATTCGTGGCCAAACTTGACGGCGGGTACGCCGCCGCCATCGCCCAAGGCGGAGCGAATGTCTCCGGCGGTCAGAAACAACGCCTGTCCATCGCTCGCGCCATTATCCGTCATCCAGAAATTTACATTTTTGATGATAGTTTATCCGCGCTTGATTTCACGACCGACGCCAAACTGCGCCAAGCCCTGCGGAGCGGAACGAAAGGTAAAACCGTCCTAATCGTGGCCCAGCGGATTAGCACGATTTTGAACGCCGATAAGATTGTGGTGCTCGACGAGGGTCGAGTCGTCGGCCAAGGAACGCATCGGGAACTGATGAAGACGTGCCAGATCTACCGCGAAATCGCTTCGTCGCAGTTATCGGAAGTTGAGTTGGGCGGTGTGGCGGGTCACATGGCCACGGAGAGAGCCGTATGACCGCCCGCCCGATGACACCCACCAAAGATCGACCGGCCGCCGGCCCCGCCATCGGCCCGATGGGTCGCAATCCGATGGCCATGATGCAACCCGGCCAGAAAGCTAAGAACTTTAAGGGCACCATGAAACAACTAGTGACGTACTTGAGACCGTTCCGCTGGCAAATCGGGCTGGTTATTTTCTTCACTATCGCTAGCACCGGATTTGCCATTGCCAGCCCGAAAATTCTCGGGCACATGACGAATCACATCGTCACGGATTTTATTCAGCGTTCGGCCTACAACAAAATCACGTCACAGCTTCCACCCGGAACGGTTATTCCGCCGGGCACAACTGGCGCGCAGTTCTTATCGCATTTACCAGCGTCAACGACCAAGAATATTCCTGATTCTGTTAAGAAAACATTGGCTTCGCTAGATTTGTCCGTTCGTCCGATTTTCCATTACGACGCGCTGATTCCCATCGCCATGACGTTGCTCATCCTCTATGGCTTGAGCGCGATCTTCAACTACATCCAAGGCCTGATCATGACCAATGTGTCCCAGAAGATCACCTATAAACTGCGCCGGAATATATCGGAAAAAATCGCTCGCATGCCTTTACGCTACTTCGATAAGACGGTCTACGGCGAGGTGTTAAGCCGCGTCACGAACGATATCGACACCGTCGGCCAGACGCTCAACCAGACGATGACGCAGATTATTACTTCGGTCACGATGATTCTCGGCATCTTGGGCATGATGCTATCTATCAGCTGGCAGATGACGCTGGTCGCTCTAGTGACGCTCCCCTTAAGCTTTGGACTGATGGCCATCATCGTCAAACGCTCGCAGGCCCATTTCAAACAACAGCAGGCCACCCTTGGTCACCTCAACGGACACATTGAAGAAATGTTCGGCGGACACACGGTCATGAAAGTGTTCAATGGTCAGGCACAATCCATCGCCACCTTCACTAAGCACAACAACACGTTATTCTCCAGCGCCTGGCGGTCGCAGTTCTTGTCCGGATTAATGTTCCCTTTGATGACCTTCGTCGGCAACCTAGGCTTCGTCGGCGTCTCGGTCGTCGGCGGCTGGCTGGCCATTCATGGCCGCGTCAGCATCGGCGATATTCAAGCCTTCATCTCCTACGTCGGCCAGTTCAACCAGCCAGTCATTCAGACTGCTAATGTCGCGAATATTTTACAGTCAACAGCCGCGGCGGCCGAACGGGTCTTCGAATTCTTGGCCGAGACGGAGGAAACGCCTGACCCGGTTAGCGCTAAAGCTTTGACCAACGTCACCGGCGCAGTCGAGTTTGATCATGTGGTCTTCGGCTACAATCCAGACCAGACCGTGATTAAAGACTTCACCGCTAAAATTCACCCCGGCCAACGGGTGGCTATCGTCGGCCCCACCGGCGCCGGTAAGACCACCATGGTCAACTTGCTGATGCGGTTCTACGATGTTCAGGACGGATCAATCAAGATTGATGGCGTGGACACGCGGACCATGAAACGAGCCGACGTGCGAAAACTGTTTGGCATGGTCCTGCAAGATACCTGGCTCTTCAACGGCACCATTCGCGATAATATCGCCTACGGTCATCCCGAAGCCTCCGAAACAGACATCATCGCCGCCGCCAAAGCCGCCCACGTTGATCACTTCGTTCACTCCCTGCCCAAGGGCTACGACATGGTTCTCGACGAGGAAGTTAATAATATTTCCCAGGGCGAAAAACAATTATTGACCATTGCTCGCGCCATGTTGATCAACACGCCGATGCTGATTCTCGACGAAGCCACTAGTTCGGTTGATACCCGGACCGAAGTCCTGATTCAGCAAGCGATGGACCGTCTGATGCACGATAAAACCAGTTTCGTCATCGCCCACCGTCTCTCGACCATCAAGAACGCCGACCTGATCTTGGTCATGCGCGATGGCAACATTGTCGAGCATGGGAAACACGAGGAACTATTACAGACTAAAGGGTTTTACGCTTCGCTCTACAATTCTCAATTTACTGCTCCACTGATTGAAGAACCAACGGTTCCTCTGCGAACGCGCCCAGCGATTGCTGGAGCCAGGGCCTAAAGCGAACGGGTTCGGAGTTTACCCCGCCGCGCTAAGCGCGGCGGGGCGTCGCTTTACAACAGTCAGTTCGTCGCGCCGATGATTGAAGAACTGCCAACACCCACAAACCCCCAACACCAATTGGGTGCAATAAAGTTAAACGCAAAGGCGGCGTAAAGAAATTCTATTATAGCTTGGTAAAAAACCTGTTTTCCCCAAATGGTGTGGGGGAAACCAATGCGACCGTTCATGGTGAACGGTGCAGTAAGAGCATAATCAGAGCGGCTTTCTCGCCGTTGGTCAATCGCGCTCAGCCGTTTTTCGCAATTTTCCACTCCCCGCGTTCGCGAAACGCCGGGACCGTCTGTCGACGAGCCGCGTTTAAGAGCGCGGTCATCGGTTTTTTTGTCGATCGCGCATAGTCGGTCAAGGCGACGATCGTCTCGCCGCGCAGGTACGCCAGACGCTTATGCAACGACTCGAATACGGCGAGCACAATGACGCGTTCCAAGGGTTTCAGGTTATGTCGCTGAGTGTAGTCAACGAGGGCGCGGTAATACACCTGCTTCTCTTTGTGGCGGATAATGACGCTCGGAAAACCAAGTTGCAGTAGTTGGTAATTCAACAGCACACGTCCGATTCGACCATTCCCGTCATTAAATGGATGAATCATTTCGAACGACGCGTG